>JBKPNB010000244.1:0-25596 GCA_046732395.1 Actinomycetota bacterium
GAGTTTCACCGTCGGCCTGCCGGGGATCAGATGAGGGCATGCCCGAGCGGATCCGGCGGAGAGGATGAGCAAGCCAGCCTTCTATCTGGGCCGCAAGGCGGCGAAGGCAACCGCCAGGCACAGCGTCCGAGGGGCGATGGCGAAGGCGAAACGCGAGCCGCCGCGCACGTTGACGCTGCTCGCGATCGGCGTCGTCATCGGCATCGTCGTCGGTTGGGTCGTCGCGAGCCGCAAGGCAGCTAGCGGTTCTGATGACAGCAGCTGTTCCGGGCAGACCAGCGTCAACGCCTGAGCCTCCGAAGCTGCGAGGGTAGGCGACGTGGCGCGACGCGTAGGCTGCCCGCCCGTGAAGGAGCAGCGATAGCGACCGCCGGAGAAACGGCCGATCGGCCGCCCGCGGCGGCGCCCTCGGTCTCGCGGCGCATCGTCCGGATCGTCGTCTGGATCGGC
Organism: Actinomycetota bacterium; assembly: GCA_046732395.1. Taxonomy (GTDB): domain Bacteria; phylum Actinomycetota; class Thermoleophilia; order Solirubrobacterales; family 70-9; genus JAWVFM01. The sequence continues at coordinate 451 of JBKPNB010000244.1, forward strand.
GGCGTCGCCCTGGCCGTGTTCGTGCTCGATCTCCTCGGCGTCCCGGTCCGCGAGTGGATTCGCGCGTTCTTCAACAAGCTGGGACAGGTGCCGCCATGGGCGATCGCCGCCGGCGGCGTCCTCGAGGCGCTTCAGACGACGTTCTCGGCGCTCGTCTGGTTCGCGGTCATCCGCGCCGCCTTCTCCCGCCAACACGTGCCCTTCCGGGTCGTACTCGCCGCCTACGCGACCGCCGTCGCGCTCAATGACTTCCTTCCGGCCAACCTCGGGACGCTGGTGATGCTCGTGATGCTCACCGCGGTGATCGCGGGCGCGACGTTCGCCGCGCTCCTGTCGGGCCTGGTGGTCGAGAAGATCCCGTTCACGATCCTCAACCTCGCGCTCTACCTCTACCTGTTTCTGTCGGTCAGCGGGTCGTTCTCGATCAAGCTCGGCGCCCTCTCCGACCACACCGGCCTCGCCGTCCTGATCGCCGCCGGCGCGATCCTCCTGATCGTGCTGCTCGTTCGCATCTTCTGGAGCCGGACGGCCAAGCTGCGCGCCCAGGTCGTCGCCGGTGCGGCGATCCTCCGCAGCCCGCGGACCGCGCTCGTTCGCCTCGGGCTCCCGGCGCTTGGCAGCTACGCCGCGCGGCTCGCGATCGTCGCGGTCTTCCTCGGCGCCTACGACATCCCCGTCACCTTCCACACCGTCGCCTCGGTGAGTGCGTCGAACTCGGTGTCGAACAGCGTCTCGGTGACACCCGGCGGAGTTGGGGTGACCCAGGCCATGAACGCGGCCGTATTGAACGGCTCGACGAGCGGATCGAACGCCACCGCCTACTCGATCGCACAGCAACTCGTCATCACGACCTGGGACATCGCGTTCGCTCTCGTCCTCGTCGCCTGGGTGTTCGGGTGGGAGGGCGGCCAGCGCCTTGTCCGAAGCTCCTACGACGAGGCGAAGGTCCGAAGCGCCGAGCTCAAGCAGCGCCGGCGCCTGCGTCGCGCCGGCGGCGAGGAGAGCCGGTGAGAATGGCGGACGCCTTCGCCGCCGAGGCTCGGTGGCAGCCGGCGAAGCCGCGCTTCCGGCCGATGCGGTTGGCCCTCGGCTGGGTGATCGCGGCCGTCTCGGTCTGGGTCGCGGCCGGCCTCGTCGACGGGGTGCGGCTGCCCGAGATCGGCGCCGCGTTCGTCGTCGCGGCCGCGATCGGCGTGATCAACGCCCTCGCGCCGCCGCTCGTGGCCGCGCTGCGCCTGCCGTTCACCGTCGTCGTCGGCTTCGTGGCGATCCTCTTCGTCGACGCCTTCGCGCTCGTGCTCGCCGACGACGTGTTCACGACCGGCGTCGCCGTCGACTCGTTCGGTAGCGCACTCCTCGCCTCGCTGCTGATCGCCGCGGTCACGATCGTGCTCGAGGTGCTGACCGGCACCAACGACGACGAGCACTACAACCTGCGCGTCGTCCGGCGCATCGCCCGCCGCCAGGGCGGCGAGTTCCGCACCGACGCGCCGGGGCTGATCCTGCTCGAGATCGACGGTCTCGCGCTGCCCGTGCTACAGCACGCGATCCGAAACGGCAGCGCGCCGGCGATGGGACGGTGGATCGCCGAGCACGGCTACAGCCTCGTCGAGTGGGAGCCCGACCTCTCCTCGCAGACCGGAGCCAGCCAGGCCGGGATTCTGCTCGGCTCGAACGACGACATCCCGGCCTTCCGCTGGGTCGAGAAGGAGACCGGCAGGCTTATGACCTGCTCGTCGGCCCGGGACTGCGTGGAGATCGAGCGTCGCCATGCAACCGGCGCCGGCCTCCTGGTCGGCGGTGGGGCCAGCCGCGGCAACCTCTTCTCCGGCGAGGCCGACGAGGCGATCCTGACCGTGAGCCGAATCGAGGCCGAGAAGCGGGCGAACCCCGGCTATCGTGCCTTCCTGGCCAACGGCTTCAACGTCACGCGGGCGCTCGTCCTGTTCGGGTGGGAGGTGCTGCTCGAGTGGACGGCAGCGGTCCGCGCGGCGCGCCGCGACATCCGTCCGCGCGGCCATCGCGGCGGCATCTATCCGTTCCTGCGCGCCACGATGTGCGTCGTCGTCCGCGACCTGATCGTCTTCGGAGTCCTCACCGACATGATGCGAGGCCGCCCCGCGGTGTACGCGACGTTCTCGAGCTACGACGAGGTCGCTCATCACTCCGGCCTCGAGCGCGCGGACACGATGGAGGCGCTGCGGAAGCTCGATCAGCAATTCGACCGGATCGAGCGGGCACGGCCCTACGCCCCCCGGCCGTACGAGATCGTCGTCCTCTCGGACCACGGCCAGACGCAAGGCGCGACCTTCAGGCAACGCAACGGCTACGGCCTCGACGATCTCGTCGAGGGTGCGCTCGAGGACGCCCGGGTGGCGGGTGTCGCCGACGGCGACGAGCAGCGGGCGATGGTCGGCCACGCGGTCGGCGAGGCGACGGGACGACCCGCGGGCCGGCACGCCGCGAACGACGTCTCCGATCGCGAGGTCGTGGTGCTCGGCTCGGGCAATCTCGGGCTCGTCTACCTGATGGACGAGCGGCATCGGCTGACGCTGGAGGAGATCGAGTCGCGCCATCCTCGGCTCATTCCCGCGCTTCGTGAGCATCGCCATGTCGGCTGGCTCCTCGTGCATTCGGCGGCGCACGGGCCGATCGTGCTCGGTTCCCGCGGGGCCAGATACCTGGCCGACGGGCGGGTCGAGGGCGCCGATCCGCTGGCGGCGTTCTCGGTGCGGGCAGCCGATCACCTGCGCCGGACGGACGGCTTCGAGCACGTCGCCGACATCATGGTCGGGAGCTTCTACGACGACGCCCTCGACGAGGGCTGTGCTTTCGAGGACCTGATCTCGTTCCACGGCGGCCTCGGCGGAGCCCAGACGAGGCCGTTCATCCTCCATCCACCGAATCTCGCCGCCCCGGACGGCGCGATCGTCGGGGCCGCCGCCGTCCACGAGGTCCTCGTTGGCTGGAGGAGATCGCTCGAGGAGGCGGGGCGCGCTCCCGTCGCGGCCGGTGTCTAGCGGCCGCGGCCCCGGCCCGCTCGCGGGCCTGCTCGACGAGGTGGAGCGCCTCGACCTCGCCACCTTTGCCGCAATCGAGCGGACGCCGACGCCGGCGCTCGATCGGGCGATGGCGCGCCTCACGCGCGCGGCGGATTACTCTCGCCTATGGATCTCGTCGGCGGCCGGGCTGGCGATCGCCGGCGGCCCGCGCGGCCGTCGTGCCACCGCCAACGGGCTCGCCTGCCTGGCGGTGACCGCGACCGTCGTCAACGTCCTCCTGAAGCAGCTCGGCCGGCGTCGCCGGCCGACCCGGGTCCCGCCCGAGCTTCCGGTCGCCCCGCCGGTTCCGATGCCCCGGTCGGCCTCGTTCCCGTCGGGACACTCGGCGGCGGGGTTCTCGTTCGCGACCGGGGTTGGAGATCTCGCTCCGATTCCGGCAATTCCGCTCCATGCTCTCGCAGCTCTGGTCGCCTACTCGAGAGTCCACACCGGCGTCCACTATCCGGCGGACGCGCTGGCGGGGTCCCTCCTCGGGGTGGCGATCGCGCGCGCGGTGACCGCGGCGCGCCGGCGCGACCTGGCACGATCTCGCGGGTGACGAGCGGACCCGCCGCGTCACAGCACCTGCGCGACCTCGCGCTGCTGCGCCGCGCCCGCGACCGGATCGACCGGGAGTACGCGCAGCCGCTGGACGTCGAGGCGCTCGCCCGCGGCGCGCACATGTCGGCCGGGCACTTCAGCCGCCAGTTCCGGCTCGCCTACGGCGAGTCACCGTACAGCTACCTGATGACGCGGCGTATCGAGCGCGCGATGGCGCTGTTGCGTCGTGGTGACCTCAGCGTCACCGAGGTCTGCTTCGAGGTCGGCTGCTCGTCGCTCGGCACCTTCAGCACTCGCTTCACCGAGCTCGTCGGCATGCCGCCCAGCACATACCGGCACCAGGCGTCGCGCGCGACGTCGGGGATGCCGCCGTGCGTGGCGAAGCAGGTGACGAGACCGATCAGGAATCGAGAAGCGCCGGTCCCGAGCCGCACCTAGCATGCGCGCCATGGACATCACCATCTACCAGAGCCTCCTCCCACACGACGACCCCGACGCGTCGCTGGCCTTCTACCGCGACACCCTCGGTTTCGAGGTCCGCAACGACGTCGAGTACGGCGGAATGCACTGGATCACGGTCGGCCCCCCCGACCATCCGGATACGTCGATAGTCCTGTACCCGCCGGCCGCCACCCCCGGCATAACCGACGACGAGCGCCGCACCATCTCCGAGATGATGGCCAAGGGAACGTACGCCAGCATCAACCTGGCCACCACCGACCTCGACGCCACCTTCGCGCGGCTCCAGGCCGGCGACGCCGAGGTCGTCCAGGAGCCGATCGAGCAGCCGTACGGGATTCGCGACTGCTCCTTCCGCGATCCCGGGGGCAACCTGATCCGCATCCAGGAACTGCGCTGAGCCGTCGATCCACCCACGACTTCAGGAGTGACCATGAGCGACTCTTCCACCGGGCGAACGAAGAAGGGCACGAGGAAGCCCACCAGGAAATCCGGTGAGGCATCCAAGGGATTCACGGACGAGGAACGAAGCGCGATGCGTGAGCGCGTCCGGGAGCTGAAGGCGGAGGCGCGCCGCGGACCGCGTGCGAAGGACGACGGGGAGGGCGACGTCCTCGCGAAGATCGCCGAGATGCCGAAGGCGGATCGAGCTATGGCCAAGCGGCTCCATGCGATCGTCAAGGAGAACGCACCGGGCCTCTCGCCGAGAACCTGGTACGGGATGCCCGCCTACGCCAAGGACGGCAAGGTCCTCTGCTTCTTCCAGAGCGCGCAGAAGTTCAAAAGCAGGTACGCGACGTTCGGCTTCAGCGACAAGGCGAACCTCGACGAAGGCGCCATGTGGCCGACCGGCTTCGCGCTGAAGGAGTTGACCGCCGCCGAAGAGAAACGGATCGCCGCGCTCTTGAAGAAAGCCGTGAGCTGACGGACTAGGTTTCGCCGACCGCCGTGGCCGGCGCCGGAGATTCGGCTGGCTCGGCGGCATCGGCGCGCGCAAGCGGGGTCGCCGGCAGGTCGCCGGCCAGCCATAGGGCGACCAGCGCGAATATCGAGGCCGCGATCAGCGCCCGCTTCAGCGCGTCGATCTGGGCGTCACCGTAATGCGCGACGACCGTCTCCACGCGGGCAGGCGGGAGGCCCGCCTTCTTCGCCGTCTTCTCGGCCTCCTGCCGGGAGATCATCGGCACCCCTTCCTCCGTCCCGCTCACGATTTGCCGCTGCACGCCAGACGGAATTGCCGGGTCGGCCTGGACCCGCTCGTGGAATCCCGACGTCAGGCCGGCGAGCAGGATGGCCCCGATCAACGCGGTCCCGAGCGACGATCCGAGGCTCTGCGAGGCGCCCTGGAGACCGCCCACCTCGCTGCTTCGCGACTCGTCCACCGATGACATCACGACGTTGCCGATCTGCGAGACGACGAGGCCGATACCCGCTCCGAAGAACGCCAGCGCGATGGAGAAGATCGGCGAGGCGAGCGACGGGGAGATGCTCGACATCAGCGCGACCAGCCCGACGAATAGCAGCGCGAGGCCGATCCGCACGATTCGCCGCGGCGAGATCCGCGCCGCGAGGCGCGCGCCCAGGACGGCGGCGACGATCATCGCGATCGAGATCGGGAGGATCGCGATCCCGGTGTCGAGCGCGTCTTTGCCGAGCACGAGCTGCAGGTAGAGGGGAAGGACGAAGAACGTGCCTGCCATCAGCAGGTACGAGGAGACGAACATCAGCAGACCGCCCCGAAGCTGCGGAACCCCGAGCAGGTCCGGGCTCAGCAACGGCGGGCGTCCGAGGCGCACCTGGCGCTGCTCGCGGCGGCGAAACAGCGCCAGCACGCCGACGCCGGCGGCGATGAAGAACGGGACCACCGAGAGCCCGAACGGGGTGATCTCGGTACCTCCGATCGTCAACGCCCCGGTCGGCGTGATCAGCCCCCACTGGCTGCTCTTCAGGATCCCGAACACGGCTAGCCCGAGCCCGAGCGCCGAGAGGACCGCGCCGATGACGTCGAGCTTCTCCCGAGCCACCGCCGGCGCGTCCCGGATCCGCCGCACCCCGAGGGCGAGGATCAGCGCCACGACCGCGGTCTCGCCGGCGAACACCACGCGCCAGGTCAGCGCACTGGTGACGAAGCCGCCGATCAGCGGACCGGCGGCGACGCCGGCCCCGGCGATCCCCCCGAGGAGCCCGAAGGCGAGCGCCCGCTCGCGCCCCTCGTAGTTGGTCGCGGTCAGGGCGGCGATCGCCGGGATCACCAGCACCGCCCCGATGCCCTCGACGAACGACCAGCCGACGAGGAGCACGGCGACATTCGGGGAGAGGGCGGTGATCAGCGAGCCGGTTCCGTAGACACCGAGCCCGATCGCGAAGATGCGGCGGCGTCCGTACATGTCGCCGAGCTTCGCGCCAGTCAGCATGAAGGCGGCCATCACCAGCGCGTAGGCGGTGATCGCGAGCTGCACCGCGGGCACCGTGGTGTCGAGGTCGGCGACGACCTGCGAGATCGACACGTTCATGACGGTCGTGTCGAGGACCATCACGAACTGGGCCGTGCCCAGGATCAGGATCGTCGCGCGGTTACGCATGGCTCGCATCGATCTCGAGTGTCTCGCCCGGCGCGAGCACGCGAACCTCGACGTCCGGGGCGAGCTCGCGTGCCGCGCGCGCAAAGACCGCCCCCGGCTCGGTCAGCGGCTTCGGCTTGATCCGTTGCAGGCCGATCGGATAGATCGTGCCCCAGTGGATCGGCACCGCGTAGCGCGGGCGGAGGAGGGCCAGCGCCTCGGCCGCCTTGGATGGGTCGAGGTGTCCCTCGCCGAGCTTCGGGCCCCATCCCCAGATCGGGATCAGCGCCAGGTCGAGGCCCACCGCGAGTTCGCGCATGGCGGGGAACAGCCCGGTGTCGCCGGCGAAGTAGGCGCGCGAGAGGCCTGTGACCAAGTAGCCGATCGCCTCGGCGTTCGGCCCCCGTGGCCAGCGCCGGCCTTCGTGAGCAGCCGGAACGGCCGCGACGCGAACCCGCCCGAACTCGACGCTCTCCCCGACCGCCAGCTCATGAATCTCGCGCCGCCCGGCTCGTCGCAGCGTCCTGCTGGCGCCGACGGGGGCGACGAGAGGCACCTGGTACGGGAGGCGACGGAGCGAGGGCAGGTCGAGGTGGTCCTGGTGGATGTGGGAGATGAGGACGGCGTCTAGGTCGTCGAGGCTCGCGCGATCGGGCGCTGGCGCGACCCGGCGCAGGGGCCCGATTTGGGAGCGGAGGAGCGGATCGGTCAACAGGCGGCAGCCGCCGATCTCGAGCAGCACCGTCGCATGTCCGACGTAGCTCACGCGCACCGGTACGCCGTCCTCGCCTCGACGCTGGCTATCCGTTCCCGATGACGAGCGCCTTCTCGCGCTCGAACTCGGCCGGGTCGGCTCCCGGGCGCGGCGCGAGCAGCCCGCGCCGCCACCGCCCGCGGCCGCGGGCGGCGAGGAGCGGATCGCCGCCCTCGAGCGCCTCGCGCGCCTGCGGGACTCCGGGGCGATCACCCCTATCGGTCTCCAGCAGCTGGCGGCTCACCCAGACCGAGAAGGCGGCGAAGAACCCGATCAGCGAGGCGAGCACCATGATGCCGAAGACAAGGCCGAGGCGCTGCCGCCTCGCCCGCCGACTGACGCGCTCGCGGTCACCACTTGAGCTCGATCTCAAGCTCCCGTTCGTCGCTCTCCACCTCGAGCTCCACCTTGAGCTGGACCTCTTCGGGCACGTGAACCGAGAACTTCATCCCGCCGCGCTCGAATTCGATCTCCTCGTCCTCACCGCCGATCATGTTGGCGAGGCGGCGAAGCCTGGTGGCGACCTCCTTGCGCGAGAGCTTCTCCTTCAGCTCGACCTCGAAGATGTCCATCTCGTCTCCTTTCCGAGGGTTGTTCGTCGGACGCTTTCGGGTGGGCCCCGAGGGCGATGCGAAGCAGGGTGAGGACTCCCTCCCGGAGCCCGTCGGGAACGCCCGCGGACGGCGATGCGCCGGGGTGTTGGCGCGAGATTCGAACCCGCAGGACCCCGGGGCGAATCCGGAATCGCAGCGGGGGGTCGAGCACCGCGGCCTCGCCGTCGATCCCGATAGGCACAGGGCTCGACGCGTCGACCTCGAACCGCGTCGCCGACCACTGCCTCCACGGAGGCCCGGGCTTGCGCGCGGATCGGGCGCCATCGCCGGGGGCACCGACGACCGCGACGCCGAGCAGGCCGTCGTCGATTCGCGGCCGGGTTCCGGAGCCCACCGCCCGGCCCAGGCGATACTGGTTGTTGGAGACCAGGATCGCCGCCGCGGCGCGGTGCTCGCGCCCGGCGCTCCCCCGCCACCGGAGGTCCGATCGCTCCGCCTCCGGCCCGAGCACGTCGGGGACCGTATCGAGCAGCGTCCTGAGCTTGGCGTCCCGGTAGCCCGATCGCTGCACTGCGTCGGCATAGAGCCCGAGCGAGACGTTGTTGACGAACACCCGCCCGTTCACGTCGCCGAGGTCAACCCGGCGCTCGCCGCCGTCGACGAAGGCGTCGAGTCCGCCGACGACGTCCTCGCGATCGACCCCGAGGTCGAGGGCGAAGTGGTTGCGGGTCCCGGCGGGAACGCAGGCATAAGGGAGGCCCGTCTCGGCGGCGATCGCGGCGACGATCGCCTGCGAGCCGTCGCCACCGGCCATCGCCAGCGCGTCGGCGCCGTCCGCGATCGCGCGCCGCACGAGCTCCTCGAGGTCGTCGCCGCGACGCAGCTCCACGGCCTCGATCCCCCGGCTTCGCGCCTCCTCGGGGAGGCGGAAGCGCGTCGCCTTGCCGCCGCCGGATTTCGGATTGAAGAACAGGACGGGCCGGCGGGGCGCGGGAGCGCGCGGGAGTACCGCGCGAACGGCGAACGCCTGCCGGGCGGCGGCCAGTGACCCGGCGGCGAGGAGCAGGATCGCTGCGTCCGCGGGCGGGTGACCCTCGAGGGCGAGGAGAAGGAGCGCGGCGATCAGCGCCAGCGCGAAGAGGCCGAATCCGAGCGTGCGCTTCGGCCCCCGACGCACCACCCCGTACGACGCGGCGGCGGCGGCCAACACGAGGCACGCCAAGACGGAGAGCCCGTTCGGAAAGCTCTCGATCGCGACGATGATCGCCAGGACAGCCGCTGCGACGGCAAGGCCCAGCGCGGCGATCGCCGCCAGTCGCGTTCGCTCCATCAGCTCCGCCGACGGGTGCGTGCCATCGCCGATCCTCCTTTCTCGACGGGTCGGGATCCGCGCCGAGTCTTTTCCACTCCTGCAGGAAAGTCAAGGGCGCGGGTCCGGCCCGTTTGCCCACCGACCGCACCGCTTCGCCTACGCTGTCAGCGATGAACGACGCCGGCGCGTCGGTCCTGATCGGATATGACGGCTCGGATACCGCCCGTCGCGCGGTCCGGTCGGCCGGAGAGCTGTTCGCCCACCGGCGGGCGTTCGTGGTGACCGTCTGGGAGCCGGGGATGGAGTACCACTTCATCGGCACCGGAACCGCCGGGGTCGGGGCGGCGGCGCCGGAGGTCGACGTCGCCGCGACGCGCAGGGCCGACGAGAACCGCCGAGCCCGCGCCGAGCGAATCGCGTACGACGGGGCGGAGCTGGCGAGGTCGGTCGGCCTTCGGGCCGAGCCCCTCCCGATCGCGGAGGAGGGCAGCGCGGCGAAGACGATCGTCGAGCTGGCTCAGGAGCGAGGCGCGGCGGCGATCGTCGTCGGATCGAGGGGTCTAGGGGCGATTCGCGCGCGGCTCGAGGGCAGCACCTCGAACGCCGTCCTCAAGCACTCTCCCTGCCCGGTTCTCGTCGTTCACGACGACTGAGGCCCGCGGGCCGGAGCCCCGCAGGCTCCGGCCGACCGGCCGATCAAGATGCGCGCGTTGAGAGTGCGCAGCCTTCTGCACGGCGAGCGGGAGACGATCGCCGGGACCGTCTACGGCACGATCGTCGTCCTCTCGCTCCTCACCGCCGGCGCGGCGGCCTACAAGCACGATCTCTGGCGTCTGGTGGTGATAACCGCGTCGAGCATGGCGGTGCTGTGGGCCGCTCACGTCTACTCGCACGGGCTCGGCGAGAGCGTGACGAGCGGCCGCCGCCTGAGCGCGGCGGAGCTGGCCGCGATCGCCCGGCGCGAGGCATCGATTGTGCTCGCCGCGGTCCTCCCGCTCGCGGCGGTCGGGCTCGGTGCGGCGGGCGCCGTCGGCGACGCAGCGGCGCTCTGGATCGCGTTCGGGTTGGGCGTTGCCGCGCTCGCCGTCCAGGCCGTACGCTACGCGCACCTCGAGCGCCTGAGCGGCGCGGGCACGGTCCTCGCCGTGGCGCTCAATCTCGGGTTCGGGCTCGTCTTCGTGGCCCTGAAGACGCTGCTCACGCACTAGGTCAGCCGCGCAGGCGTCGGTGGATGTGACCGACATGCAAACGGGGCGCGGAATCCGCCGCGGGCGGGGATATCGTGGCGGCATAGCCGGAATCGGCGAGCCTTCCGGAGCCGAAGCGGTGGCACCTCGAGCGTGTGGCGCGATCGGCCGGACGGCAGTCGTCGCAGAGAAAGGACGCTGCAATGTCTGCATCCACGCGCGTGCCCGAGCGGCAGCCAACTGGCTGGACGGTCTTCGCCGGCGCGCTCCTGCTCATCGTCGGATCGCTCGACGCCCTGTGGGGGCTCGCCGCGATCCTCAACGACCAGGTCGTCGTCGTTGGCGGCCGCGGGGCGCTCATCGCCGACCTCACCGCCTGGGGCTGGATCCACCTGATCCTCGGCTCGGTCGTCGCCCTGACCGGGATCGGCCTCTTCACCGGAAGCTCCGGCGCCCGATGGGCAGCGGTCTTCTTCGTCGCGCTGAACGCGATCGCCCAGATCGTCTGGTTCCCGGCCGCCCCGCTGTGGGCGTTCCTGATCATCATCCTCGACGTCACGATCATTTACCAGCTCACGGCACGCTGGGAGGCCTGAGCGCACCTCCGCGCCGCGCCGCGGCACCGCAAGGCGCGAACCGCCAGGGTGGGCGGTCGTGGTGATGCGCGCGTAGACGGTGAGCGCCGCGGGAGGACACCGGCAAGCGACCGACTCGGCGATGTCGCGGCGGCGGTTCCTGCTCCCGCTCGCACTCGCCCAGTTCATCTGCAGCTTCGCCGGCTCGAACATGAACGTGATGATCAACGACATCAGCGCCGACCTCGGGACGACCGTTGCGGGCGTCCAGACCGCGATCACGCTCTTCCTCCTGATCATGGCCGTCCTGATGATTCCGGGGAGCAAGCTGAGCGATCGCTGGGGCCGGAAGCGCTGCCTCGTCGGCGGCCTCACGCTCTACGGGATCGGCGCGGTGCTGAGCGCCGCGGCGCCCAGTCTCGGCGTGCTGATCCTCGGCAACTCCGTGTTCGAGGGGGTGGGGACGGCGCTCCTGATTCCGCCCGTCTACATCCTCACGACGCTTTCGTTCGGCGATCTCACCTCGCGGGCCCGGGCCTTCGGGGCGATCAGTGGCATGGGAGGAATCGGCGCAGCGGCGGGGCCGCTGATCGGGGGGGTGATCACCACCGCGATCAGCTGGCGCGCCGCCTTCGTCTTTCAGGTCCTGGTCGTCGCTGCGATCGTCCTCCTCAGCCGCGGGATCACCGATCCCCTCCCGCCGGACCCCAGATCCCGGTTCGACACCCTTGGAGCGACCCTGTCCGCGGTGGGCATGTTCTTCGTCGTCTTCGGGATCCAGCGGGCATCGACCGACCTCGCGCTCACCGCACTGCTCGTTGCGATCGGAGCCGTGTTTCTGCTCGCCTTCTTCCTTTACAGCCGCGCGCGCGAGCGGGCGGGCGAGGAGCCGCTGCTCCCCACGGCGCTGTTCAAGAACCGCGTCTCGAACCTCGGCCTGACGACACAGAACATCCAGTGGCTGCTCCTGATGGGAACCTCGTTCGTGGTCTCGGTCTTCCTTCAGACCGTTCGCCACTACAGCGCGATCAAGACCGGGGTCATCTTCACCGCCGCCACCGCGGGCGTCCTCGTCTCCTCGCTTCTCGCCGAGCGATGGGCGAAGCGCTACCCACAGCGGGGATTGATCCGCCTCGGCTTCGTCGTCACGATCGCCGGGATCTCACTGCTCCTCGTCCTGGTCATCACCTGGTCCAGCATCGCGGCGTTCGTGCCCGGGCTGCTGCTGATCGGCCTCGGCCTCGGCGCCATGCTGACCCCGTCCGTGAACGTGGTGCAGTCGAGCTTCGCCGAGGACATGCAGGGCGAGATCTCGGGCCTCTCGCGCAGCGTCTCGAACCTCGGTTCCTCGTTCGGCGCCGCGATCGTCGGCACGATCCTCGTCGCCGACCTCGGGGCCGGAAACGCGGCATACGCGCTCGCGATGGGCGCGCTGGCGCTCATCGCCCTCGTCGGCCTCGCGGCGGCCACGCGCCTTCCTGCCGACCCCCCGACGACAGATGCTCGTCGCGCGAGGGAGCCGCCGAACTCGGCGGGGGCGGCCCCCGAGCCGGCCGAGCGAGCGCCGCGACGCGCGTAAGGCCGCGGCAGGCCTTGTCCGGTCAGCCGAGCTCGACGGCGGGCACGGCCGACGCGGGCGCCTCGCCCCGGAGCGTCCAGGTCCCGTCCTCGCGGACGAGCCGGCCGTCGCGGGCGAGGGCGTTGAGGGCGGCGCTTACCGACGGTCGGCGCGCTCCGACGAGGAGCCCGATCATCTCGTGGGTCAGGTCGAGCGGCAGCTCGACCCCGTCATCGGTGCGGGTTCCCCAGCGCTCGGCGGCGTGCCAGAACAGAAGCAGCAGCCGGTTCTCGAGGCCGACGGTGCTCTCGATCGCCGCCTGCACCGCGAGCGACCGCGAGCGGTGAAGCGCGCGCTCGAGCAGCGCCGCGACCAGCGGCGGCCAGCGGCAGATCGCGTGGGCGGCGGGTGGCCCGAGCGAAGCGACGGTGACCGGGGTCAGACGCTGCCAGCGGGCTTCGCAGAACGAGGCGCTGTCCTCCTGCCACGGGCGGAGGATGTCGCCATTGTTGAGCAGCTCGAGGCTCCGCGAGCCGGCGACCGCGAGCTCCCTGATCGCGAGACCGTCGATGATCATCAGCCCGAAGTGGGCGCCCTCGGGTTCGCTTCGATCGAGGGTCCACGGACCGGGATCGAGGCGCTCGACCTCGACGATGATCGAGCGACGCGCGCGCTCGGCGGTCTCCGGTTTTAGACGGCGAGCGAGATCGGGATCGACATCGAGCAGGCGGGCGCGGCGCATGGTTGGGTCGCGGTTCCTAGCCTAGCTCTGACCGTCTCGTCGGGGGCCGGGATGGGTGAGGGACGTCACCCATCGCGCTGAACGAGGGCCCGCGGCATCACGTAGTTCCGGCCATGGACGTTCTGGTGGAGAGGCCGACGGTGAAGCGTCACCCCCATCCCCGGCGCGACGGCCACCCGCGCGGTGGCGGAGCCGACCGGCCTGCGGACAACGTCGAGATCGCCCGGCGCAGTTTCGCCGCGTTCAACCGAAGCGTGGCAGACGGCGTCGAGGACTACTACGAGATGCTCGATCCCGAGATCGATTGGATCCCGATCACCGCGCTCCTCGACGGGCGGAGATACCGCGGCCCGGAGGGCGTGCGCCGATGGGTCGACGAGGTGAGGCGGGACTGGCGGGTGTTCGAGATCCGCTGGGCCGAGGTTCGCGACCTCGGCGACGGGCGCGTCCTCGCGTTCGGCGTCTGGGATTGCCTCGGACGCCGCGCCGGCGTGCGGATGAGCTTCGACCAGGCCGCCTGGCTGATCGAGCTCCGCCGCGGCAAGTTGGTCCGACTTCAGACCTCGTCGACCGGGCCGAGGCCCTCGAGTCAGCCGGCCTGTCTTCCTAGGCCGGAGCCCCAGCGACTTTCATCGTCCTTTCATCGGCGGCGGGTAGAGACCGCTCACTCGAAGCCACGAGGAGGCGGTATGACGCCAACGCACAGGGTCATCGGGAGCTTTTTCATCGTCGTCGCGATCGCAACGGCGATCGCGGTGAGCTCTGCGGCCGGGGCCTCGGAGGGCCGCGCGCCGGAGATCAATCCGGCCCACTTCACGGCCAAGGTCGACAACCCGTTCATGCCGTGGAGGCCGGGCACACTCTTCCACTACCGGTCCTCGAAGCCCGCCGGCGCGACCAATCCGGTCAAGGTTCCGCACCGGACGAAAATGGTGATCGGCGTCCGCTGCCGCGTGGTCCGCGACGTCGTCAAGGTCAACGGCCGACCGCAAGAGCGCTCGTTCGACTGGTACGCGCAGGACCGGCGGGGCAATGTCTGGTACTTCGGCGAGAACTCGGCGGTCTTCAAGCACGGTCGCTGGGTTCACAACGCGGCCGACTCATGGGAGTCCGGGATCGACGGCGCCCAGCCCGGGATCGTCATGGAGGCGCACCCGCGTAGGGGCGACGTCTACCGGCAAGAGAACGCGCCGAACTCGAAGGACATGGCGAAGGTCCTGGGGTACGCGAAGACGGTGAAGGTCCCGTTCGGCAAGTTCCACCGCGTGCTGGTGACGAAGGAGTTCACGCCGCTCGAGCCGTCCATCGACCACGACTACTACGCGCGGGGGATCGGCGAGCTCCAGGAGATCAACGTCAAGGGCGGCGAGGGGAAGACGAAGCTGGTCGCGCTCCACCGCCGAGCTGGGCTCGGCCCGGGGGCTTAGAGGCTGGCCGTCGCCGCGGACGTGTAGACGTCGATCAGGCGTCTGTAGTTCGCGGCGATCGCCGCCGCCGCCTCGTCGGCCTCGCCGCCGCCGAGCCAGTCGCTGAGCGGATCCCACCAGATCGTCCGGCCCACCGCGAAGCCGACGTAGCCCGGGACGCCGGCGCCGGTGCGAAGCCAGTCGGCGACTTTCTCCTCGTTGCCGCCGCGGCCGAGCACCACGCAGCTCACGTCATCGCGGCCGCCGGCGCGGGCGGCCTCGGCGACCCGGACGCAGTCCTCGGAGGAGTCGAGGCCCTCGATCTTCCACACGTCGGGCTCGACCCCGGCTCGCTGGAGCTCACCGATGGCCGCGATCATCAGGTCCGGGCGCAGCTCGCGGTCGTAGCGATCGACCTCGCCGCCGACCCGCTCGAGCTGGTCCGGCTCGGCCGGTACCAGCAGCTCGAACAGGAACCGGCGATCGTTGTCGTGGAGCCACCGGCCGAGCCGCGCGAGGCGCTCGGCCTGGCGCCGGTTCATCTCGCCATCGCCGTCGGGGTTGTAGCGGACGAGCACCTTCGAGAACGAGGGGTCGAACGCCTCGATGTGCTCGCCGAACTGCTCCCCATACTCGAAGTCGAACTCGTTCTGACCGCTCTTCTCGACCGGCATCGCGAGGACCACCCCTAGCTCGCGCGCCTCGCGCGCGGGCTCCGCGCCGAACCGCTCGTCGATCAGGATCCCCATGCCGTCGGCCCCGCCTTCGGATAGCGCCTCACGAAAGCCGGTGAAGATCAGGAATTTCGCGTTGCGGATCCGCGCCTCCTCGTCGGGTGTCGGGGTCCCCTCGATCCCGAGGAGCTTCTTCTGGAACGAGCCCCGGTGATCGCAGGCGAGGATCAGCAATTGATCGGTGTATCCGAGCGTCATGATCCGAACACTAGTGGGGGGCGCACGAAGGCGTGCGTCGGGGTCGGGGGCGGCGGGTAGCCTTCGCCGGGTGACGTTCGCCGCCGCGATATTCCTGATCGCCGCCGGGGCGATCCTCCGCTACGCGCTCACGGTCCACGTCAGCGCGATCAACCTCGACACCGTCGGGCTGATCCTGATGATCGCCGGCTTCGCGGGGTTGATCCTGGCCTTCGTCCAGGAGCTGATCTGGACCGATCGCGCCAAGCAGCGGTCCGACGATCCCCGCTATCCACCACGCTGACGCGCGGCCAATGCCGACGTGAGCACTAAGCCGGTGCACATCGGCTGCTCGGGCTGGAATTACCGCGACTGGCGCGGCGTGCTCTACCCCGAGGGCCTGCCGCAGCGTCGCTGGCTGGAGCGCTACGCCGAGGTGTTCGGGACCGTCGAGATCAACGCGACCTTCTACCGGCTGCCGACCGAAAACGCAGTTCGCGGCTGGGCCGATGGCTCGCCCGAAGGATTCACGTTCGCGGTCAAGATGAGCCGCTACGTGACCCACATCAAGCGGCTCGCCGAGCCGAAGAGCGGCTTCGGACGCTTCTTCGAGGCGATCGCGCCGCTGCGCGAGGCGGGAAAGCTGGGCCCGATCCTCTGGCAGTTCCCCGAGAACTTCCACCGCGACGAGGAGCGGCTGGCCACGGCCCTGCGGGCGATCCCGCCCGGACGCCACTGCTTCGAGTTCCGCCACTCGAGCTGGTTCACCGAGGAGGTCTACGAGATCCTCCGCCGCCACAACGCCGCGCTCGTCATCCCCGACGACGCCCGGCGGCCGCTCGGCGCCCACGAGCTCACCGCCGACTGGACCTACATCCGCTTCCACTACGGACGGCGCGGGCGGGGCGGGAACTACTCAGAGCGCGAGCTCGAGGTCTGGAAGCGCCGGATCGCCGCCTGGCGGTCGCGGGTCGAGGTCTTCGCCTACTTCAACAACGACTGGAAGGCCTACGCGGTCCGCGACGGGCGCTGGCTGGCGAACCGGCTGAGCTGACGCCAGAGGGCGCACTCGGCGTCGCGCGAAGGCGGCCGCCCCTCAGCGTCAGCCAGTCAGGCGGCTCGCGGCGCCGAGCGCGGCGGCGACCCGCTTCGCCACGGCCTCCCCGGTGAGACCGACCTCGGCGTGTAGCAGGGCGGGCTTGCCGTGGGTGACGTAGCGGTCCGGGAGGCCGACGCGGACCACCCGCGCCCGCTTGCCGGTGCCGCCGAAGGTGTCCTCGAGATGCTCGAGGACGGCGGAGCCGAAGCCGCCGGCGACGACGTTGTCCTCGATCGTCACCAGCAGCTCGTGATCGGCACCGAGGCGGTTGAGCAGTTCGGTGTCGAGCGGCTTCGCGAAGCGCGCGTCGGCGACCGTCGCGGCGAGTCCACGCTGCGCCAACACGTCGGCCGCCTCGAGGGCCACCTTGACGCCGAGGCCGTAGCCGACGAGGACGACGCGCTCCCCGGGGCGGAGCGTCTCGCCGGTGCCGATCGGGATCGCCTGCGGGTCAGCGGGGATCGGGACCCCGATCGCCGCTCCCCGCGGGTAGCGGAGCGCGATCGGGCCGTCGTCGTAGGCGAGGGCAGTCCGCAGCATGTGCGAGAGCATCGCCTCGTCGCGGGGGGCCATCAGGACCACGTTCGGCAGGCAGCGGAAGTAGGAGACGTCGAACGCGCCGTGGTGGGTGGGCCCGTCGTCGCCGACGAGGCCCGCGCGGTCCATGGCGAAGACGACGTTCAGCCGTTGGAGGCAGACGTCATGGACGATCTGGTCGTAGGCGCGCTGGAGGAAGGTGGAGTAGATCGCGCAGACCGGCTTGGCGCCCTGGAGGGCGAGGCCGGCGGCGAACAGGACCGCGTCCTGCTCGGCGATGCCGACGTCGTAGTAGCGGTCGGGGAGCTCCTTGCAGAGCGCCGAGAGTCCGGTGCCCCCGGCCATCGCCGCGGTGATCCCGATCACCCGGGGGTCGCGGCGGGCCTCCGCGACGAGCGCGTCGGCGAACGCCTGGGTGTACTGGGGCGGTGCCGGCGGCGGGGGCGGCTCGAGCTTCTCGATCGGCTCCGGCGAGTCGGTCTCCCGCACGGGCTTCGGCGGCTCCTTCGGCGCCGGCTTTCGATCGACGATCGATTTCGGCTTCGCGGCATGCCACTTCTCCATCCCCTCCAGGCCGCCCTCCTCGGCGGGCGCGAAACCCTTCCCCTTGACGGTGTGGATGTGGACCACGACCGGGCGGTCGGCGGCGAGGGCGGCGCCGATCGCGCGCCGCATGGCCCCGACGTCGTGGCCGTCGATCACCCCGACGTAGGCCAGGTCGAGCTCCTCGAACAGGAGGCCGGGCGCGACGTGAGCCTTGATCGCCGACTTGATCTCGGGCCCGAGGCGCTCGATCCGCCGGCCGACCCCGAGCGGAAGCCTGGTGAGCGCGTCCTCGACGTCCTCGCGCGCGTGGTAGAGGCGGGGGTTGAGCCGGAAGCGGTTGAAGTAACGCGAGAGCGCCCCCACGTTGGGCGAGATCGACATCCCGTTGTCGTTGAGGACGATCACGACCGGGGTCTCGAGGCCGCCGGCGTTCTGGAGCGCCTCGTAGGCGACGCCGCCGGTGAGCGCGCCGTCGCCGATCACGGCCACCACGTGGCCGTCCTCGCCGATCCCCTTCCGCATCGCCTCCTTGAGGCCGACCGCGTAGCCGATCGAGGTCGAGGCGTGGCCCGCGCCCATGATGTCGTGCTCGGACTCCGCGATCGAACAGAACGGGGCGAGGCCGCGGTACTGGCGAATCGTCTCCAGCCGCTGGCGGCGCCCGGTCAGGACCTTGTGCGGATAGGCCTGGTGCCCGACGTCCCAGAGGATCTTGTCGCGCGGCGAGGAGAGCAGGCTGTGGAGGGCGACGGCGAGCTCGCAGGTGCCGAGGTTCGCCCCGAAGTGGCCGCCGATCTCGCCGATCACGTCGATGATCAGCTCGCGCACCTCCTGCGCGAGCGCCTGGAGCTCCTCGTCCGACAGCCCCTTCAGATCCTCGGGGCCACCCACCTGCTCCAGCAACCCGCCCGCTGCTCGCTGCTCGCTGCTTGCTTCGGTCATCTGTGCCTGGTGTAGATGAAGTCGGCGATCAACTCGAGGTCCCGCGTCTCGCCGGCCGCCTCCGCGAGCGCCTCCCGGGTGCGGGCGTGCGACTCGGCGGCGAGCTCCCGCGCACGTTCGAGGCCGAAGAGGGTGACGTAGGTGATCTTTCCATGCCGCTCATCGCTCCCGTGTGGTTTTCCCAGCTCCTCGTCGGTGCCGGTCACGTCGAGGATGTCGTCGACGATCTGGAAGAGGACCCCGAGCTCCTCCGCGAAGCGTCGGTACGGGATTGTCGCATCCTCGGGCACTCCCGCGATCAGCAGCGGCACCGCGACGCTGGCGGCGATCAACCGTCCGGTCTTCAGCGCGTGGAGGTGCCGGAGGCCGTCGGCGTCGAGCGCCGAGGACGCCCGGATGTCGACGTACTGACCGCCGACCATCCCTTCCACTCCGGTCGCCCGCGCGAGCTCGCCGAGGGCGGCGACCACCCGACCGGGCTCGCCCCCCTGACGGGCGGCGAACAGGCTGACCGCCTCGGCGAACAGCCCATCTCCGGTGAGGATCGCGACGTCCTCGCCGAACTTGACGTGGGAGGTCGGGCGTCCGCGACGGAGGTCGTCGTCGTCCATCGCCGGCAGGTCGTCGTGGATCAGGGAGTAGGTGTGGATCAGTTCGATCGCGGCCGCTGCCGGGAGCACCGACTCCGGGTCGACCCCGATCGCCCGCGCGGTGGCCAGCGCGAGAACCGGGCGGACCCGCTTGCCGCCGGCGAGCAGCGAGTAGCGCATCGCCTCCTCGAGCCCGGCGGTCGTCGGCTCGCCGGAGAAGCGCAGGTCCTTCAGGTAGTTCTCGACGAGGGCGGTGAGGTCGTCGGGGAACTCGCTCACGGCTCGACGTCTGACGAGAGCTGGCGCGCCGCGCGCTCGATCTCGTTCCCCGCCTCCGCCACCAGGTCCGCGGCCTCGCGGGCGAGCCCCTCGGCCTCGGAGTCCGGGACCTCCGGATCGCGGAGCCGCTCGGCGATCTCCCGCAGCCTGGCCGTGATGTCGGAGACGCCTCTCAAGAATCACCTGCGGCGGCTTCGCCGCCTGAGGTGCCTGTTTCGGTGCTAAAGCACCTCATTCCACACCCGCCCCCTCGCGGACCGCCGAGCCCAGGATCCCGTTGACGAACCCCGGCGCCTCGGCCCCGCAGTAGCGCTTGGCGAGGTTGACCGCCTCGTCGACCGCCACCTCGGCCGGCACGTCGTGGCGGTGGCGGAGTTCGTAGAGGGCGACCCGCATGATCGAGAGCTCGAGCGGCGCGATCCGCTCCAGCGTCCAGCCGCGGGCGAGCCGGCCTATCTCGGCGTCGAGCTCGGCGAGATGGGCGTCGACCCCTTCGGCGAGCTCGCGAGTGAACGGCCTGGCGTCGGCGAGCAGTTCGTCGAGCGGGCGGCCCGTCACCTCGCGCTGGTAGAGGGCGAAGGCCGCTTCCCGGCGCTGGTCCGAGCGACGCATCGGTGTTTCTATGCCCGCGAGACGTACTCGCCGGTCCGGGTGTCGACGCGCACCCGGTCGCCCTCGTTGACGAACAGTGGTACCTCGACCGAGACGCCCGACTCGAGCGTCGCCGGCTTCGTCCCGCCGCCGGAGGCGGTGTCGCCCTTGAGCCCCGGATCGGTCTTGGTGACGGCCATGTCGACAGCGCTCGGCACCTGGACGCCGGTCGGACGCTCGTCGACGAACAGCAGCTCCACCTCCGCGTTCGGCAACACCCAGCGCATCGCCTCGCCGGCGATCGCCTTCGGGATTTCAAGCTGCTGGTAGTCGCGGGTGTCCATGAACACCGCGGCCTCGCCATCGTCGTAGAGGTACTGCATGCGGCGCGTCTCGGTCCGCACCGGCCGGAACTTCTCCCCGGCGCGAAACGTCTTGTCGATCACCCCGCCGTCGTCCAGGCGGCGGAGCTTCGTCCGCACGAAGGCGCCCCCCTTGCCCGGCTTCACGTGCTGGAACTCGAGGATCCGGTAGATCGCCCCGTCGATCTCGACGTGCGTCCCGTTCTTGAACTGGTTGGTGCTGATCACGGCCGCGCCCAGGGTAGCGAGGGCCGCGCGGTCGGCCTGGTCGCGGCGGCGACCCCTAGCGGCGGTTCCGGGCAATTGGTGTCGACGTACCCCGCCGGCTCAGCCGGTACTGCGGGCACCAGCTGTCGACCGTGCCCAGTCCACGGTCGCGACGAGGCCCTCGGCGAGCGTGGTCGCCGGGGCCCAGCCAAGCTCTCGCCCGGCCCGTCCGGGGTCGGCCGCGGTCCGGGCGACCTCGCCGAGCCGGGGCGCCGCGAACTCGGGCTCGAACGCGCCTCCACAGGCGGCGGCCACCGCCTCGCCGAGGTCGAGGACGTTGGTCTCGGTCCCAGTGCTGATGTTGAACGTGCCCGTCGCCCCCGACACCCCGGCGGCAAGGAACCCGTCGACCACGTCGCCGACGTAGATGTAGTCGCGCGTCTGCTTCCCGTCGCCGAACACGGTCGGGGTGCGGCCGTCGAGGAGGGCGCCGGAGAAGATCGCCACCACCCCAGCCTCGCCGAGCGGGTCCTGGCGCGGCCCGTAGACGTTCCCCAGGCGAAGGGAGACCGTCGCCAGGTCGTGGACCCTGGCGTAGAGCCCGACGTAGCCCTCGGCCGCGAACTTGCTTTGGCCGTACGGCGCGTCGGGGACGCAAGCGGCGTCCTCGTCGAACGGCAGGCCCCGCCCCTCCCCCTCGCCGTAGATCGCACCCGCGGTGGAGGCGAAGACGAAGCGCTCGACGCCGGCCTCGCGCGCGGCCTCGAGGAGCTCGATCGTCCCGCCGCCGTTGAGGTCGAGGTCGAAGCGCGGATCGGCAACCGACTTTCGAACGTCGATCTGCGCGGCGAGGTGGTAGATGACTCGCGGCTCGCCGCTCGCGATCGCCGCCCGCACGGCGTCGCCGTCGCGCACGTCGGCCTCGATCAGCTCGACGCCCGACTCGAGCGCGCCGGCGAGGTTCGGGCCGCGCCCGGTCGAGAGATCGTCGATCACCGAGACCCGATCGCCGCGCGCGACGAGGGCGTCGACGAGGTTCGAGCCGATGAAACCGGCGCCGCCGGTGACGAGAGCGGTCGTCATCGCCGCGGCAGCGTACAGCGGAGCCCCTTGCAACGATGGGATGGATGACCGCGGCATCCCGGACCCGCGCTCCCCGGCTGAGCGCCGTGCTGCGCGAGGGCGAGCGGGTGAAGCCGCTCGAGCTCTTCTTCGACCTCGTCTTCGTGCTGGCGATCACGCAGTGCACGGCGCTCATGTCGCACGAGCCGACCTGGACCGGGTTGGCGAAGGGGATGCTCGTCCTCGGCGTGCTGTGGTGGTCCTGGGTCGGCTACGCGTGGCTCACGAGCGTCGTCGATCCCGAGGAGGGTTCGGTGCGGATGGCGATCTTCGCCGCGATGGCGGGGCTGTTGATCGTCGCCATCTGCGTCCCGGACGCGTTCGGGGATCTGGCGCTCGAGTTCGCGCTCGCCTACGGGGTGGTCCGCGCTGCGCACATCGCCCTGTTCGTGCTCGCGAGCCGCGACGACCCGGCGCTTCGCCGATCGGTCGCGGGGCTCGCGGTCGGTACCGCGATCGGGGTCGGACTTCTGATCGTCGCGTCGTTCCTCGACGGCTCCGCGCAGGCGGGGCTTTGGGTGCTTGCGCTGCTCCTCGACATGGCCGACCCGTTCCTGTTCGGCTCCGAGGGCTGGAAGCTCGTCCCGGGACACTTCGCCGAGCGCCACGGGCTGATCATCCTCATCGCTCTGGGGGAGTCGATCGTGGCGATCGGCGTCGGCGCCGAGGCGCACCTCAGCGCCGGGATCGCCGCCGCGGCCATCCTCGGCGTCGCGCTCGCCGCGGAGCTCTGGTGGATCTACTTCGATGTCGTCGCGCTGGTCTCGGCCCGGCGCCTGGGGCGAGCGCCCGAGGGGCGGGTCCGGAACGAGCTTGCCCGCGACGCGTACTCGTACCTGCATCTGCCGATGGTGGCCGGCATCGTGCTCGCCGCGCTCGGGCTCAAGGAGACCCTGGGTGCGGTGGACGACCCGCTCGGGACGGTGCTCGGCTTCGCCCTGCTCGGGGGCGTCGCCCTCTACCTGCTCGGCCACGTCGCCTTCCGCTACCGCCAGATCCGCACCGTCAATCGCCAGCGGCTCGGGCTCGGGCTGGTGCTGTTCGCGCTACTGCCGCTCGCCTCCGAGGTCCCGGCGCTCGCGATCGTCGCGCTCGTCACGGTCCTGCTCGCGGCGATGATCGTCTACGAGACGATCTCCTACGGCGAGGGCCGCGGCCGGATCCGCCACGAGCTGGGCTGAGGGGCGCGAGAGCCTAGTGTCCCGAGAGTGAGGCGATCGTGCTGGCCCTGATCTACGACGTCCACGGAAACCTCCCGGCGCTCGAGGCGGTGCTCGCCGACGCCGAGGCCGCGGGCGCCGACCGCTACCTGCTCGGCGGCGACTACGCGCTGTTCGGGGCCTGGCCGGTGGAGACGGTGAAGCGCCTGCGCGCGCTCGACGCGAGGTGGATCCGCGGCAACGTCGACCGCTGGACGGCGGAGCCAGACGACGCGCCCGAGGTGGTGCGACCGGCGATCGATGCCTGCCGCGAGCTGCTCGAGCCGGCGACGGTAGTGGAGCTCGCCGCGCTCGACGAGGAGACGGTGCTCGACGCCGTGCGCTACTGCCATGCCTCGCCGCTCTCGGACCTCGACGGCTTCGCGCCCGACGATCCGAGCCGGGACGAGGAGCTCCTCGCCGGCGCCTCCGAGGCGCGCGTCGTCTTCGGCCACACCCACATCCAGTTCGCCCGCCGCTCCCCTGCCGGTCCGGAGCTGGTCAACCCCGGGAGCGTCGGCATCCCGCTCGACGGCGATCGCCGCGCCGCGTACGCGGTGGTCGACGACGACGGCGCTCTCGACCTCCGCCGCGTGGAGTACGACTGGCGCGCGAGCGCCGCCGCGATCCGCGAGCGCCTCGGCGATGCCGGCGAGGTCGCCGCCCGCCGCATCGAGCTGGCGCGGTTCGAGGTCTAAGAGGCTGGCTCAAAACCCCCCCGCGCACGTCTGGGTTTCGAGATAGCCTCTAGCGCTGCGTCCGCACAGCCGCCGCCCGGAGCCGGGCGATCGTCTGCGCATGACGGGCGACCGCCTGATCCCATGTCACGTGGAGGACGGGGTCGCCGTGCGCTTCCAAGAGAGCCTGGCGGGCGGCGTCGTCCTCGCGGGCGAGCCGGTTGTCGTGCCAGGCGGCACCGTCCGCCTCGACGACAAGCCGGCGCTCCGGCCAGCGGAAGTCGGGGACCACCCGGCGCCCGTCTAGATCGATGGGGACGTTCACGTCTGGCGGTTCGAGCCCCGCGGCCTTGATCAGGTCCAGGACGACATCCTCCAGGAGGCTCCGGGTCGGGGCGGGACCATCGGCAATGACCCGCCGGAGCTTGCCCGTCCCCCGCCGGTGGCCGTCTCGAGCGATGATCTCGACCAGGTCGCGCGTCGACAGCCAGTGCAGTGAGAGGGCCTGGCGGGCGGCGCGACGAAGGGCTAGGTAGGAGAGGTGTGGCGCGATGTCGGCAAGGGTCCGAGCGGGCGACGTGACGGGGATTCCCGCGCGGCGTCGGATGTCTCTCGGCTCAAGTCGGCCGGTGCGATGCAGTCGCAACCCGGCATGAGATCGGGTGCCCGCGCCGACCACCGTCACCTCCGGGCGTCGCCCGTCCCACGCGACCATGCGCCAGAGCGCGGCGGCGGAGAAGTGGCTGAGGACGGCGCGCACACCCGCGGCGAAGACCGCGGCGAGCCATCGCCCCTCGTCGGTGATGGCCGTGTGACCGACCGCGTACACACCTCGGTGAAGCAGGTGGAGCCGGCCGGTTGCGACGCGGTGTTCGATCGCCCTCCTGCCGATTCCGGCGGCAAGCAGCTGAGCGCGTCCGACCACTCCGTGCTGCTCCCGGGCAAGCGCCCCGATCGCCCGGTCCGCGACCCGACGTTGCGGTTCGCCCCTTTGAGCGTGGTCAACAGCAACTTCGCGGGGCACCAGGCGAGGTTGGCACCCGCACCCTCCCTACTTGACACAAAAACGTGACGAATCAGGCGACGGCCTGGGTCAATCCACCGTCAGCAGCTCCTTCGTGAAGCCGCTCAGGTTGCGAAGCTCGCCGTCGGCGCCGACGATGACGAGGTCCTCGATGCGGATTCCGAAGCGGCCCGGGAGGTAGACGCCGGGCTCGACGGTGACGGCGTCGCCGGGGGCGAGGACGTCGTCGGAGCGCCGGCCGAGGCGCGGCGCCTCGTGGATCTCGAGCCCGACCCCGTGGCCGAGCCCGTGGCCGAACCGCTCGCCGAACCCGGCCTCCGCGATCAAATCGCGGGCGGCCGCATCGGCCT
>JBKPNB010000245.1:0-5307 GCA_046732395.1 Actinomycetota bacterium
GGTCCATGGCGGCAAGGAGCGCTGGAATGCGCTCGAGCAGCTGGACCTGCGTCAGGACCAGCTCGTGATGCTCTGTGCCGAGCTCTCGCGCCGTTCGCCGCGCCTCGGTGGCCTCGCTCACGGCGCCGGTGTCGTAGCTGACCGTGAAGGTCTTGATCGGCTTCGCCGAAGCCCTCGCAGCGAGCGCGGCGATCAGCGTCGAGTCGAGACCGCCGCTGAGGAAGACGCCGAGGGGAACATCGGCGATGAGGCGGCTCTGGACGGAGCGCTCGAGCAGGCGGCCGGTCTCGGCGACGAGCTCCTCGAACGGCTCGGCCGAGCTCGGCGCCTTCGAGGTGACCGGGGTCCAGTAGGGCTCCGCTTGCACGCGCTTTTGGCGGCGTTGCCAGCGGATCATGTGGCCCGGCGGAACCTGCTTCACCCCGCGGACGATCGAGGCCGGGCCCGGCACATAGCCGAACACGAAGAAGGCGTCGACGGAGGTGGCGTTGAGGTCGGGGTCCGCGCGGGCTCCGGCCAGCAGCGCGTCGAGTTCGGAGGCGAAGACGAGCTCGCCGGCACGGTCCGCATAGAAGAGCGGCTTTTCGCCGTAGCGGTCGCGAGCGAGCAGAAGCTCCTCCCGCCGGGCGTCCCAGAGTGCGAACGCGTACATCCCCTCGAGCGCGTGGACCATCGCCGCCCCGTACTCCTCGTAGAGGTGGACGAGCACCTCGGTGTCGACGCGGGAGGAAAACCGGTGCCCGCACTCGCGAAGGGTCTCGCGCAACTCCGCATGGTTGTAGACCTCCCCGTTGAGCACGGCCCAGACCGTCCCGTCCTCGTTGCTCACGGGCTGGTGGCCGCCCTCGATGTCAATGATGCTCAGGCGCCGGGCCCCCAGGCTCACGCCCGACGCGTCATCCGTGTAGGCGCCGTCGTCATCGGGGCCGCGCAGCGCCATCGCGGCGTTCATCCGCATGATGGCGCGCTGGTCGGGATCGTTCGAGCTGCCGCAGATACCGCACATGGCATGCCTCGGTGCCCGCTCCCGCGACCCGGGCCCGGGCACTTCGCTTCACCACAAGCAACGTCCTCTCCGGGTCGGCCCTTCCGCGCCGACCCCAGATCTGCGTTCGCCATGCCGGAAGTTCCCTGCGTGGGGCGGCGTTGACGTATCGAGGCGAACGGGCTCGCCGAGGTGGCAGGAGATGGCGCGACCGACAGCAGACGCAACCGAAAAGTTCAATCTGCAGGACTACCTGGCTCCGGTCCGGAGATTCAAGTGGATCGTCCTGGCGCTCGCCGTGATCGTGGCAGCGGGCACTTACCTCTACTACCACCGCAAGCCACCGGTCTACGAGGCCTCGACCAATATCTATCTCGGGCAATCCGCCGTCGAGCAGCAGATCACCGACACGCAGGTGGCGAGCAGCGAGCGCGATACCGCGAACGCGGCCGAACTCGTGCACTCGCAGCCCGTCGCCGCGCGGGTGGCCCAGGAGCCGGGCATCGGTGGAACCCCGGAGACGCTGCTGGGCGACCTCCAGGTCGTCACCGATCCGAATGCCGACGTCCTGACGCTGATCGCCTCCTCGCCGACCCCCGAGGGCGCTGCGAGGCTGGCGAACGGGTTCGCGCAGGCGTTTCTGGAACAGCGCGTCCAGAGCGGTCAGGCCGACATCGATCATGCCCTCGCGGCCGCTCGGAAAGCACTGGCCGGGCTTCAGCAGTCGCACCGTGCGGGCAACGCCGCCCAGCGCATCGAGCTCGCCTCCCGCATCAGCCAGCTCGAGACGATGCGCTCGGTTCCGCCAGGCGACGCCGTCCAGCTCGATCACGCGAAGCCGCCCGCCGCCCCCTCCGCGCCCCGGCCCGCGCGCAACGCCATCTTCGCATTCGTGTTGGCACTCGCCTTCGGAGTCCTCGGAGCGTATGCAATCAACCGCATCGACCGTCGCATCAGGCACGCCGATGATGTGGGCGAGATCTATGACCTACCGCTGGTCGGGACGATCCCGCGGGCGGCCGAGCGTCTGTCGAAGCCCGGACCGCCGGTGATCCCGGCTTCCCTCCTGGAACCATTCCGGACGCTCCGCACCTCGCTCGAGGTGGTCGGCGCCGCGCAGGGCACGCTCCTCGTCACGAGCGGCGCCCCGGGCGAGGGCAAGTCAACGATCGTGCGCAACCTCGGAATCGCGTGTCGCGACGCCGGGAAGCAAGTCGCGATCGTGGAGGCCGATCTCCGCCAGCCGACGGCCGCGCTGAGGCTCTCAACATCGGCCGAGCCGGGCCTGGCAGACATCCTTTCGGGCCAGGCGAGGCTCGACGAGGCGCTCCACGAAGTGTCGTTCGACTTCGGCGCGTCGCCGTCGTCGCTCCTCACCGACGCGCCAGAGATCGGGGCCGGCTCGAACGGGCACTCGGCTCGGACGAACGGCTTCAACAGCATATTGCGGGACGCTCCGGGGGCCCTCTGGCTGCTGCCTGGTGGCTCCCGGGCCTCCGATCCCCCGACCCTCCTCGGTCGAGGCAGGCTCGAGCTGTTGGTCGAGGAGCTCTCCGAGCGGTTCGACGTCGTGCTCATCGACACGCCGCCGCTCCTCGCGGTGAGCGACGCAATGCCCTTGATCGCAACGGTGGACTGGACGCTGCTGGTATCCCGCGTCGGGAGGACGACGGACGAGGCGGCCGGGCACGTGGCCGAGCTCGTCGATGGAGTGCCAGGGGCCCGAGTGCTCGGCGTCGTCGCCAACGACGTGCCCCCCGCCTCGCTGCGGGCGCGCTACGGATACCGGGAGCACGCGCCGACCGGCTGAGGTGGCGTCCCACTCGCTACGCCCTCAGGCCTGGCCGCGCGCGGCCCTGGCCAGCCCCGCTCGAAACCCGCTCGGCGCAGGTGCGACCTCGCCCGCGAGGGGGGTGCTGCCTGCCGCCGTGCTCGCCGCCGCGGGACTGGCGAGCATCGCCGTAGCCATTCCGGTCGGCTCTCAGTCGCTGCTGACCGGCGTTGCGACAATCACCTTTCTCGGCGTCAGCGCCTGGATGTTCTTCTCGGAGCGCTTGACTCTCACGCTCGCGGTCCTGACGCTCTACCTCGGGCTCCTCGACGGCTACCTGAAGCTGCAGACCGGTTCGCAATACACGACCCTCGCGCGCGACGTACTCCTGTACGCGATCTCCCTCGGCCTCCTCGCCCGGGCGATCGTCCGTCGCGAGGAGATGCGCCTGCCTCCCTACGCCGGCATGGTGATCGTCTACCTCCTGCTGGTGGTCGTGCAGCTCGCCAACCCCGACAGCGGCGGGCTCGGACGCACGGTGGCCTCGCTGCGCCCGCATATCGAGTTTCTCCCCCTCTTCTTCCTTGCCTACCTGGCGGTCCGTACCAAGCGCCAACTTCGGATGGCGCTCGTGCTCCTCGTCGTGATCGGCGCCGCCAACGGGATCGTCACCTTCATCCAGTTCGGCATGTCACCGGACGAACTGGCGAGCTGGGGCCCCGGATACGCCGCGAAAGTCAACGGCACCGACGAGGTGAGCGGGCGCGTCTTCTACGACAACTCGGGACAGGCGCACGTCCGCCCGTTCGGCCTCGCGGACGACAGCGGCGAGGGCGGATTCGTCGCTCTCCTCGCCTTCCCGGCGACGCTCGCGCTCATATCGTTCGCGCGCGGTCGCTGGCGATGGCTCGCCGTGTTGTCCGCCTTGCCGATCATCCTCGGCATCGCCACATCTCAGGGAAGGACCGTGATCATCGGCGCCGTCGTGACGCTTATCGCCTATGTCGGCATGACGGTGGTCGCCAGACGGTTACTCCCGACGCTGGCCGCAATTGCCGTGATCGCGGTCCCGCTGGTCGCGGCCACATCGTTCGCCTCCGACAGCGGGGGCTCGGGAGCATTCGATCGCGTCGCGCAGATCGCCCCGTCGTCGCTCCTGGAGAGCGTCGGCCAGCAGCGCGGGAGCTCGATCGACCTGGCCCCGAGCTACGCGGCGGAATATCCGTTCGGGTCCGGCCTGGGTTCGGTGGGGCCGGCAGCGAACGTCGGTCGCGAGCAAGCGCTGGACTTGAATGGCGAGACGGAGTTCAATTTCCTCATCCTCGAGCTTGGCGTGGTCGGCGCCGGCGCGTTCCTCGTGCTCTTTGGGGCCATCATCCGACGGACCTTCGGCCGGCTGCGAACGATCTCCGACTCGGATCTCCGATTTTCGCTCGCGGCGCTCGTAGCTCCCCTGGTGGGAATGGTGGTGATGTTCTTCAGCACTCCGGTCACCGCTGGCTCTCCGGGCGCGCCCTACTTCTGGGCGGTCGCCGGCGTCCTGGCCTACTGGCTGGGACCCGCGAGGAGCCGGAAATCATCGGTGCGGTCGGGCGTTTCCTAGACGTGGCGGACCTGCGTTCAAACGTGGCCCACCGGCGACGCGGCAGCGAGCGGCAATCGACACCGCGGTTCGACGTCAGCGTGGTCGTCCCGACGTACCGGCGGCCGGGCGAACTCCGGCGCTGCCTCGCTGGCTTGGGCGGGCAGTCGCATCCACCGGCGGAGATCATCGTAGTCCGCCGAGCCGGAGACGAGGCGACGAGGCTCGTACTCGAGGAAGCGCCCCGCCCAGGTGTCGTCGACGTTCTCGTCGCCGAGCCGGGCGTGCTGGCCGCGATGGAGGCGGGACTGGCCGCCGCCGGTCACGACATCGTCGCCTTCATCGACGACGATGCCGTTCCGCGTCGGGACTGGCTCCAGCGACTCACCCGCCATTTCGACGACCCCACGGTCGGGGGCGTTGGAAGCCGCGACGTGATCATCGGGCAGGATCCACCACCGGGGCCTTCACTCGAGGTTGGAACGATTACAAGGTGGGGAAAGCTCGTCGGCAACCACCATCTCGGCACCGGCGCGCCCCGCGAGGTCATGGTGCTGAAGGCGGTCGGCGTCGCCTTCCGCCGCGAGGCCCTCGAGCTTCCCGGTGGCCTTCGTGGACAGGGAGCTCAGGTTCACTTCGAGGTCGGCATGTCGCTCTCGGCCCGGCGGCAAGGCTGGCGCCTCGTCTATGACCCAAGCGCGCGGGTCGACCACGAGATCGGGCCGCGGTTCGACGCCGACGCCCGGGTGAGGCCGAGGCCCGTCGCCGTGCGGGACGCCGCCCACAACCTCGTCCATTGTCTGTTGTCCGAGATGCCGGAGCTGTTCTGGCGCCGGGCCATGTACGGGCTCGCCGTCGGAGATCGCGACATACCCGGCCTCGCGCGCGCCGGAGCCGCCTTGGTGCGCCGCGAAGGCGCCGTGGTGCGACGCTTCGGACCGTCGGTCGCAGGCCAGGCCGCCGCCCTCC
>JBKPNB010000246.1:0-3132 GCA_046732395.1 Actinomycetota bacterium
GCCGTCCGCCGCGCGGCGCGTTCCGGCGAGCAGGCGCTCCGACTCTAGGCCGCCGAGCTCGTGGCGCAACGCCTCGGCGAGCTCGGGGGTGGTCGGGCGCGCGAGCGGGTCGGCGAGCAGGCAGGCGTCGATCGCCGCGCGGAGCGGCGCCGGAAGGTCCGGGCGGAGCGTCGCGAGCGACGGTACGAGGCCGCCGATTCGCCGCGCGGTCTCGGCCGGCGTCGCGCCGGCGACCGGGTTTACCCCCGTCCAGCACTCGTACAGGGTCAGGGCGAGCGAGTAGACGTCCGCGGCCTCGCCCGCGCCCCCTCCGTCGGCCCTTTCCGGTGCCATGTAGGCGAGGGTGCCGATCACCTCGCCGGTCGCCGTAAGGCGCGCCTCATCGGCGAGGGCGGCGATACCGAAGTCCATCAGCTTCGCCCGCGCCCGCGGCCCGCCAACCTCGACGACGACGTTCGCGGGCTTGACGTCGCGGTGGACGACCCCGCGCTGGTGGGCGTGGGCGAGCGCGGCGCAGACATCGAGCCCCACCTCGGCGATCTCGCGATCGGTGAGCTCGCCGGCGGCCGCGAGCTCGCCGAGGGGCTCGCCGTTGGCGAGCTCGCTGACGAGGATCGCATCGTCGCCGACCGCCCCGAACTCATACAGGGTGGCGATCGACGGGTGGTTGAGGCGGGCCGCGGCCTTCGCCTCGTGCAGGACGCGGTCCGAATCGGCGCCGGGGATCTCCTTGACCGCGACCTCGCGCTCGAGCCGCTCGTCGAAGGCCCGGTAGACGACCCCCATCCCCCCGGAGCCGATCCGCTCGAGGATCCGAAAACGTCGCAGGGCAAGCTCGCCGACCATGGCCGGTACGAGTTCGGCGGGCACGGAGCGCCTCCTGCCGCAGGGGGCCGCGGAATCGGCCCGCCCATCCGGTAATACTCTCGCCGCAGTGGTGCCTCTCATGACGTTGTGCCGTGAATGGCCGCCATTCGCGGTGCAACGCTGCGGGAGGCACCACTAGCCCCTGCAATGCGAGGGGCCTTGAAACGATGACGATCCGCGACGACGATCGACCCTACGCGCCCCGCCGCGCGCCATCGCCGCGCCGCGGGGGCGGCGACCGCCAGCGCCAGATCATGGCCCGCCGAGCGGTCGCGGTGGGCATCGCGGTGGTGGTCCTGATCCTGATCGTGATCGGGATTCGCGGCTGCCTCAATGCCCGCAAGACGCGCAACTTCGAGAACTTCGTCGCGGACCTGCGGGCGCTGACGACCGAGACCGACCAGCTCTCGAAGGGATTCTTCGAGCATCTCACGAGCCCGTCCGGGTCGAAGCTGACCTTCGACACGCAGATCCGGACCGACGCGGGGACTGCGAGCACCCAGCTCGCGCGGGCACAGGCGCTCTCGACGCCCGATGAACTGAGCGCCGCCCACGC
This sequence comes from Actinomycetota bacterium, assembly GCA_046732395.1. Taxonomy (GTDB): domain Bacteria; phylum Actinomycetota; class Thermoleophilia; order Solirubrobacterales; family 70-9; genus JAWVFM01. The sequence goes on from JBKPNB010000246.1 coordinate 1,424, forward strand.
CGACCTCGACCTCGCGTACCAGCTCCGCAGCAACGCGCTGAGCGGGATCGCGGACGAGGTGGCGAGCGCCGCGAAGCCGAGCAAGAAGACCGCCAACCACGTCGTCGCCCACATGAAGCAGCTGCTGGCGAGCGACGTGATCTACAAGCGCGCCCAGTACGAGGTCGACAACGGCCTCGCCGCCCAGTCGATCGACGAGAAGGCGCCGCCGAGCGTCTTTCTGCCCCCGCCGGACACCAAGTGGCTCGACCCGACGACGGTCGGCGGCATCCTCTCCGGGATCGGCGTCGGCGGCGGGGGCGGTGGTGCCCAGGTGAGCGGCATCCACGGCACCGGCATCTCGAGCGCGACCCTGAACGGCTCGACACTGACGCCGGGGACGCCGCTCACGATCACCTCGACGCCGCCGAACGGCCTCGACATCGGGGTCCAGAACCAGGGCAACTCGAACGAGCACGACGTCCAGGTCAAGGTCGACGTCACCGGGGGCAACGCGAAGATCTCGAAGTCGAAGACGATCCGCAGCATCGCCGCCGGCGCCACCGAGACGGCGGTGGTCGACCTCGGCTCCCCCGACACCGGCGTCGCCCTGACGATCAAGGTCAGCGTCGCGCCGGTGCTGGGCGAGAAGATCACCACCAACAACCACGAGACCTACAACGTCACCTTCCAGTAGGAGGGCCGGCGTGTCGGGAGGTCGCCGATGAAGGTCGCCTACCTGGGGCCAGCGGGAACGTTCAGCGAGGACGCGGTCCGAGCCGCGGCCGCCGACCTCGACGTCGACCCCCTCCCCCTCGCCACCGTCCACGAGGCGATCGCCGCGGTCTCGGACGGGCAGGCCGACCTGGCGCTGGTCCCGTTCGAGAACTCGATCGAGGGATCGGTGCGCCCGACGCTCGACGCGCTCGCCTTCGACGTCGAGGGCATCGCGATCGCCGGCGAGCACGACCAGCCGATCCGCCACAGCCTGATCGCGCGCGAGCCGATCGCGCTCGAGCGGATCGCCCGGGTCGCCTCCCACCCACAGGTGCTCGCGCAGTGCGGCCGCTTCGTCCGCCGCGAGCTGCCCGCCGCCGAGCCGGTGGCCGCGTCCTCGAGCGCCGAGGCGATCCGGACCGTCGGCTCCTCGTCCGAGCCCTGGGCGGCGATCGGGCCCGCCGCGACGGCCGCGATCTACGGCTGCACCGTGCTCCGCGACGGGATCGAGGACGAGCCCGGCAACGTCACCTGGTTCATCTGGATCGCCCCCGCCGCCGCCGAGGTCGGCGGCGGCGGGCCGTGGCGAACGACGCTCGTGTTCTCCGAGCTCGGCGAGGACCACCCCGGCGCCCTGGTCGACGCCCTCACCGAGTTCTCGCGCCGGGCGGTCAACCTGACGCGGATCGAGTCGCGGCCGCTGCGCCGCGGGCTGGGCCGCTACATGTTCTTCGTCGACCTCGAGGGCCGCGACCGCGACCCGGACGTCGCCGAGGCGATCGCGGGCCTACGGACCAAGGCCGAGTCGGTGCGGATCCTCGGCAGCTACCCGGTTGGCGAGCTCGGCACCCGGCCCGGCGGAGGGGCCGGCGCGCAGCCGGGTTCCACGGGCGGTTGAGGCGGGTTTCGTGCGCACGGACCCCGCGGGCCGCCGCTCGCACCCCGTATGCTTCGCGCATCATGTCCGCCATCGGCGTAGCGGAACTCGCGCGGGACGCCGACGACGCCGACCC
>JBKPNB010000247.1:0-4570 GCA_046732395.1 Actinomycetota bacterium
CCGCGAGGGCGCCCGGCTCCCGGCGCGGCTCGCCGCCCGTCTCGCCCGGCGCTGATGCCGGACGCCGGGCAGAGGAGCCGGCGCCCCGCACCGCGCCCCGGCGCCCGCTACGTCGGCTTCGTCGGCCTCGCGTTCCTGGTCCTGATCGCGATCGCCACCTACAACACGATCCGCACAGCGAGCGGCGGGCTGCTCGGCGTGAGCGCCGCGGTCCGCGACCGACCGCTGCCCGAGTTCGCGGTCCCGAACATCCACGGCGGCCCGGACGCCGACGCCAACATCTTCCAGGACGACTGCGCGAGCTCGGCGAATCCCTGCCCTATCGGCGAGCGGCGCCCGTCCGCCTGCCGGATCCCGCGCGGGCTCGGGGCGATCAGGGTCTGCGACCTCTTCGACCGCCCCCTCGTGATCTCGTTCTGGTTCCTGGAGGGGGCGAGCTGTCTGCCGACCCAGGACGCCGTTGACGCGGTGGCGGGGCGGTTTCGCGGCCGCGTCAACTTCCTCTCGATCGACGTGCGCGACGACATCGGCGAGGTGCGGCGGACGGTCGCCGAGCATCACTGGCGGATCCCGGTGGGCTGGGATCGCGACGGGGCGGTCTCGGACCTCTACCGGGTCGGGGGCTGCCCGACGGTCGCGTTCGCCTATCCCGGCGGCATCTTCGCCGGTGCCAAGGCCAGCGTCGACTCGCTGACGAGGGCGAAGCTCACGGCCGACGTCCGCGATCTGCTCGCCGCCTCGCGACGACGGGCGGAGGCATCGCGGTGAGCCCCCACCGCCCCTATCCGCGGCCGACCCCCGCGCCGGACGACGAGCCGGCACTGGAGCGGGGCTGGGTCGCGCCCGAGCTCGCCGCGGAGCTCCCCGGGCTGGGACTCCGCTACGCGGTCGTCGATGGCGGCCCGACGCGGACGCCCGCCCAGGTCCGCCACCGGCTCCGGGCGCTCTCCGACCGCTTCGCCGGTCCGCAGGCAATCCACCTTCGCCACCAGGCGATTCCCTGGGCCTACCGCGTGTTCTTCCGCCATATCGGCCTCGATCCCGACGAGCAGCGAACGCCGGTCGAGCGGCTGGCGCTCGAGCGGATGTTCCACGGCGGCTTCCCAAGCCGGAACCTGCTCGATGACGCGCTGGCGATCGCGATCGTCGAGTCGGGGGTGGCGCTGCGCGCGTTCGACGCCGAGCTCCTCGCGGGCTCGCCGGGGATCCGGCCGGCGGCATCGGGGGACGAGCTCGGGGGGAGGGCGCTCGCGCCGGGAACGCTGATCCTCGCCGACCCGCGCCGGCCGCTCGGCCTCCTGTTCGGCGAGACGACGGGATCGCCGTGCGAGCCGACGAGGCGCACCCGCCGGGCGCTGATCGCCGCGATCGGGGTTCGCGGGGTCCCCGACATCGCCCTCGAGGAGGCGATCTGGCTGGCCGCCAGCGTGATCGGATCGTGAAAGTCGATGCTCGAGATCCTCGACCGCCTGGCCCCGATCTGCCTAAACTCTGGACGAGGCGACTGAGGCGATAAGGGGAGCTACGGGTGCCCGAGCAACTGCTTGAGAGGGACGCGGTCGCCACCGCGGGATCCCAGATCGCGGGCGTCGCGGCCCCCTCACCGGCCCACGTCGAGCGCCGGGTCCGGGCCGAGTTGCGTCGCCAGATCGCGCTGCTCGAGCGCCGGCTCGGCGAGCTGTTCGCGGCCGCGTTCCCCCGCCGTGGGATCGAGTGGCGGGTCGGCGCGGCCGGGGGCCCGCGGGTGCTCGGCCTGGCCGAGCTCGAGCGGGTTCGCGACGCGCTCGCGGCCCGGCTCCGCGAGGCCGAGACCGAGGTCGCCCGGCGGGGGGCGATCGAGGAGCGCAACCGGGCGCTGCTCGAGGAGATGATCGAGGCCCCCGAGCGCCACCGGAGGCTGGTCATCGCCGCCGCCGACATCGGCGAGCCGAGCTGCCGAACCTGGAGGTCGGTGCCCCGGCTCGGCCTGATCGGGATGCTGATGGGGTGGTGGCGCGTCAAGATCTCCTCGGGCTGTCCGTTAGCCGCCGGGCGCGCCGGATGGCACGCCCGTTCCACTAGCCTCCAGGTCGGCTCGATGGCCCGTCGATCCCGAAAGCGCCGCCGCCCTCGCGCGCGTCCGGCCGCCGCGCGGCCATCCTCCTCGGATGCCGAGGTCGCGGTCTCCGACCGCGCGGCCGAGCGCCGCCGCCGACAGCGCGATGATCGGCCGCTCCGCGCGAGCCGCCGCTACCGGGACTTCGACGAGCGCCCGAAGGCGCCGTGGGCGCCGTTCCCGCTCGTCGAGCTCGTCATCCTGCTGGCGCTCGTCCTGCTGGTCGCCGGCTTCGCCGTCAGCGGACACCGCGGGACGCTGATGATCGGCGCCGGCCTCGTCCTCGGCACGCTCGCCGGGCTCGAGCTATCGATCCGCGAGCACCTCGCCGGCTACCGGTCCCACACGGCGCTCCTGTCCGGGGCGATCGCGCTCGCCGTGCTCGTCGGCCTCACGCTGCTGGTGCCGGCGATCCCGGTGGTGGTGCGGCTGGTGCTGGCCGCGGCGGCGTTCGCCGCCGCCGCGCGAATCCTGGTGCGGGTCTTCCAGCGCCGCTCGGGCCTCAGCTTCAAGTTCCGCTAGGCGGCTAGGCGGCGAGCAGCTGCGGCCGGCGCGGCGACGTCCGGGCCTTGGCCTCGAGGGCCCGGGCGAGCAGGTTTCGCTGGCGCTCGGTCAGACGGCCCAGCTCCCGGTTCTCGTTGAGGCTCAAGCTCTCCTGGAGGGTCAGTGAGCTGAGGAACTTGCGCGCCCGGGCGCGCCCCCAGCGACGCTGGCTTCGAAGCAGCTCGCCGACGGTCATCGTCTCGACCTGCCAGGGGCAGCCGCGGACGATGTCCGCCGGATCGACGCGTTCTGCCTTGATCGCGCGCTTCAGCTCCGCTCGCGCGAGGCGTACCCGGTTGGCACGGGCGAGGGCGCGCATGTGCTGGGGCGCCATGGCAGGGACCGCCGTCGAGGCAGCTTCCATCCGACTCCTCCTCCTGGGATCGAGGTCTTCGCGTGCGTCGCCGTTCGCCTCCCACCGGGCCGTGCCCGCCAGGTCGGGGCCAGGGCGAACTCGGTGTATCCGCCCCGTCCGCCCCCTGCCCCAGGGTGCGTCTGGCGCTCGCGGAACCTATGCGACCCGGTCCGCGCGCGTCAACCGGGAACCCGCGATCTCGCCCCCGCCTCGTCCGCTACGAGCAATCTTTTTGTGCCCGCGCCCCCTTTGTTCGAGATTGGACAAGAGGAAACTAGCCCGCCTGGGGTATCCGCAGCTCGGGAAAGTCCGACCCGACGACGCGGTCGAGAATCGCCAGCGCGCGGTCGAGGTGCTCACGCTCGTGGCTTGCCATCAGGCTCGTCCGCAGCAGCGCTCCGGCCGGCGGAACCGCTGGATGGATCGCAACGTTGGTGTAGACGCCGGCGTCGAACAGCGCCTTCCACAAGAGCACCGCCTGCCAATCCTCGCCGACGACGACCGGGACCACCGGGGTCGTCGCCTCGCGTCCATCGGGGAGCGTTCCCGGCTCGACAACCCGAAGCCCGAGATCGCGCAGCCCGGCGCGCAGGTAGCGGGCGTTGTCGAGCAGCTTCGCCATCAGCTCCGCGCCGTCGGAGCGGATCACCCGGAGCGCGCCGAGGGCGGCGCCGACCGCTGCCGGGACCGCCGAGGCAGTGAATATGAACGCTCGGGTCGCGATCCGCAGGTACTCGATCACCTCCGCCGGTCCAGCGATGAAGCCCCCGCACGAGGCGAGGCTCTTCGAGAAGGTCCCCATCCGCAGGTCGACCCGGTCCTCTAGCCCGTAGAGCTCGCAGGCCCCGGCGCCGCGCTCGCCGAGGACCCCGACGGCGTGGGCCTCGTCGACCATCAGCCGGGCGCCGTGCCTCGCACAGAGCTCGACGATGTCGGGCAGCGGCGCCAGGTCCCCCTCCATCGAGAACACGCCGTCGACGATCACCAGTACCCCGCCCCCGTCGGTGCGGGCTCGGTCGAGCATCCGCTCGAGCTTCTCGATCTGGTTGTGGCGAAACGGTCGCAGCTTCGCGCCAGAGAGGCGGCAGCCGTCGAGGATCGAGGCGTGGTCGCCCGAGTCGCAGATCACGGTGTCACCCGGTCCGAGGATCGTCCCGATGCAGCCGAGGTTCGCCTGGTAGCCGGTGGTGAAGACGATCGCGTCCTCGGTGCCCATCCACTCGGCGAGCTCGCGCTCGAGGTCGACATGCAGGGGCGTGGTCCCGTTCAGCAGGCGCGACCCCGTGAGCCCGGTGCCGTAGCGCTCGAGCGCCTCGCGGGCAGCGTCCTTGACTCGCTCCTCGCCGGTCAGCCCCAGGTAGTTGTTCGACCCGAGCATGATCGTCTCCCGCCCCTCCATCTCGACCACCGGCCCGGCCTCGGAGTCGAGGATCCGGAAGTACGGCAGGAGATCGGCCTCCTTCGCCGCCTCGAGCTGCTCGCGGCGCTCGTGCGTGCGCGCCTTCTCGAAGACGTCGACGGGGGCACTGGCAGCCTCGGCCATGGCCGCAGTCTGGCAGGTGGCATGTGGCAGGCGG
>JBKPNB010000248.1:0-3708 GCA_046732395.1 Actinomycetota bacterium
ACCCGCCGCACGCGAGCTCGTGGAGGGGGTCGACGACGCGGAGCTGTTCCTGTACCCCGGCGACAAGCACCTGTTCGCCGACAGCAGCCTCGCCGACTACGACGAGCAGGCGGCCGCACAGCTCAAGGAGCGCGTCCTCGCGTTCTTGAAGAACGTCGACTAGCTGTAGTTCCTAGGAACCACGGCTAGCCCACCAGCTCCTTGAACGCGGGCTCCTCGCGGATCGGATCGAAGTCGGAGTCCTCGGCGGCGAGCGAGCGCACCTCCTCTGAGCGCTCGATGGCGAGCCGGAGGTGCTCGATCGCGTCGTTCGTCCGCCCCGCGAGGCTCTCGCAGCAGGCGACGTTGTAGATCACGTAGGCGTACTCGGGATGGGCCTCGATCAGCTCGCGCCCCCGATCTGCGGCCTCGGCGTACCGGCCCGACTCGTAGAGGGGCCGGAGCGGGCCCCAGAGCTCGTAGCCGTGGGGCTCGTAGGCCTTTCCGGGCGTGCCGCCGATCGCGACGATCGTCGTCCCCGGCTCCTCGGCGAACGCCGTCCGCTTGACGCCCGGGCGGGCGAAGACGAATGTGCCGGTCGGCGCATCGACCCGCTTGCCGTCGAGCTCGAAGCTGGCACGGCCGCGCTGGATCAGGTAGAGCTCCTCGTTCTCGTCCGCCTCGTCGTGCTCGTTGATGATCCGGTCGCCTGCCTCGCGGCCCGTCCAGGTATTGACGCCGAAGGACGTGATGCCGAAGTGGTGCCGGACAGGCCGCGAGGGACAGCGCCCGTCGCTGATCTCGTCGATCTCGTCAAGATGCGCCACTGCGTAACCGCTCATGGGACCTCCTGCGGGTCGTCGTTGCGGGCGGGAGCCAGCCGAGCCCGAGGCTACCGAGATCGACGCGAGGTACGCACCACGTAGTGAGCGAACGGAAAGGAGCGCCAAGTGATCGGGGAAGCACGCTTGGAGGAGGTCGGGTCGGGGCTGGCGCCCGTGAGCCCGGGCTGGTTCGTCGTCAACGTCGGCGAGGCGGCGTGGGTGCGGAACGACGCCTTCGGCGGCCGGTGCGTGTTCGAGAGCAGCGAGCGCGTGCTCGCGGAACGACCGGACGCCGAGCCTCAAAAGTTCGCCGACACCGGTTTCACGTTGGCGGTGCTCGAGCCCGGAAAGCCGAGCGGCATGTACCACGCCGAGTCGAGCCAGGAGGACTTCCTCGTGCTCGCCGGAACCTGCCTGCTCCTGGTCGAAGAGCAGGAGCGGCCGCTTCGCGCCTGGGATTTCGTCCACTGCCCGGCCGGCACCCGCCACGCCTTCGTCGGGACGGGCGACGGGCCGTGCGTGATCTTCATGACCGGCGCGCGGCGCGAGGGCGACACGATCGTCTATCCGGTCTCCGAGGCGGCACGGGCCCGCGGCGCCGGCGTCGAGACCGAGACGCCCAAGCCCGCCGAGGCGTACGCGCCGTTCCCGTCCTGGCGCCTCGGCCGCCCGGACCGGTGGAGCGACCTGCCCTGGGGCGGTGCTCGAAGGTGACGATCAGGCGGGCGACCCGACATGCCGGGCAAGCGCCGATAATCGTGTCGTCATGAGGCTCGACGATGGAAGCGCCTACTCCCGAAGCCAGCGCGAGCGGATGCTCGCCGGTGACCTGTACATCGCCGACGACCCCGTGCTCGCGCGCGAGAGTGGGCGAGCCGCTGAGCTGACGAAGCAGTACAACGACTCGTCTCCGTCCGATCACGAGAACCGCCGGCGGATCCTCGTCGAGCTGCTCGGGTCCTTCGGTGAGGGCAGCGAGATCCGGCCGCCGCTCTATTGCGACTACGGCTCCCACATCCACATCGGAGCCAGGACGTTCGTCAGCTTCGGCCTCGTCGCGCTCGACGTTGCGGCGATCACCATCGGCGACGACGTGCAGATCGGCCCGCGCGTGCAGCTGCTCACGCCCACGCATCCGCTGGAGCCGGAGCCCCGGCGCGCGAAGTGGGAGGCCGCCGAGCCGATTGCTATCGGCGACAATGCGTGGCTCGGCGGGGGCGTCATCGTCTGCCCCGGGGTGACGATCGGCGCGGACACGGTCGTCGGCGCGGGCGCCGTCGTGGCGCGCGACCTCCCGCCGGGAGTCCTTGCCGTGGGAACGCCGGCCCGCGTCGTTCGTTCGCTCGACTGATCTCTCACGATGACTCGTGAGGAGCCGCGCAAGATGCACGCGGACGAGGTCGAGACCGACGCGGGTCTCGTCCGGCGGCTGCTCGCGGGGCAGTTTCCGGACTGGGCGGGCCTTCCCATCGAACGCGTGCCCTCGTCCGGCACCGACAACGCGCTCTATCGCCTCGGCCAAGAGATGGTCGTCCGCCTCCCGCGCATCCACTGGGCGGTTGCGGGGATCGAGCAGGACTTCCGCTGGCTGCCCGTGCTCGCACCGCGCCTTCCGGTCGAGACGCCGGTGCCGCTGGCGAAGGGTGCACCGGCGGAGGACTACCCCTGGGAGTGGGGCGTCTACTCGTGGCTCGAGGGGGAGAACCCGACCCCCGGAAGCGGCGGCGACGGGGAGGGCCTGGCGGAGGATGCGGCACGCTTCATCGAGGCGCTGCACGCGATCGACCTTGCCGGCGGGCCGCCCGCCCGCCGCGGCGTGCCGCTCGAGGTCCAGGACGAGCGGGCGCGCGCCGCGCTCATCGCCTTGCGCGGGATCGACGCCGACGCGGCGACCGCCGCCTGGGAGGAAGCACTCGAGGCGCCGCCCTGGTCGCGCGCGCCCGTCTGGGTCCACGGAGATCTCCTGCCGGGAAACCTGCTCCTGCGCGGCGGCCGCCTGACCGGCGTCATCGACTGGGCCGGCGCGGGCGTCGGCGACCCGGCCTGCGACCTGATCGTCGCGTGGGGCCTGCTCCCCTCCGAGGCAAGGCCGGTCTTCCGCGACAGGCTCGGCGTCGACGACGCGACGTGGGCTCGGGGCCGCGGCTGGGCGCTTTCACTCGCGCTGATCGCCGTCCCCTACTACAAGGACACTAACCCGGAATTCGCCGCTACCGCGCGGCGTCTCCTCGACGAAGTCCTTGCCGACTATTCGGGGCGGACGTAGATCTCCAGCTGGTTGCCGGCCGGATCGGCGAAGAAGACCGCGTAGTAGCCCGGCGAGTACGGCATCGGCTTCGGCCCGCTCAGATCGCGCGCCCCCGCCTGGCGCGCTACCTCCGCCAGCCGGTCGACCTCCGTTGCCGAATCGACCCAGAATGCGATGCGATTGCCGTTCACGACGTGCGCGGGCGCTTCGGTGACGGCGAAGTAGGCCGTCGACGGCAGCGGATCCGTTGTCGCCCAGACCTTCCACGCCTCGCTGTGGTAGCGCTCGGTGAAGCCGAGCTCCGGCAGCAGCGCTTCGTAGAAGTCATGTGCCGCATCGAGATCGGAGACGCGGAGGTCGATGTGGCCGAACGGATTCAAGCCCGCGATGCTACGCCATCGGTGACGGCTTGCTACCGTCGCTGTCGATGAGCCTGCGTCCGTAGCGCACCGGCTGTCACGGCCCGCAACCTCCGAGGCCGTAGCTGGAGTGCCCTGGCTCCCCGGGACGCGGGACCTTTTCCTGAGGGTGACCGGGTGTTCCGGTCTGCCCAGAGAGGTGGGATACCCATGAACGAGCACGAGCTGCTCGAGCGCTACGAGGCGCTCGGAGACGAGGCCGACTTCCTCGCTGCGAAACCGCTCTTCGAACAGGCTC
>JBKPNB010000249.1:0-3741 GCA_046732395.1 Actinomycetota bacterium
GCCTCGACCGCCCAGTTCACCGGGTTGTACTTGGCGATCGACTCGATCCAGTTCGGCGCCAGGCTGAGCTGCATGAACGCCCCGGACAGGAACGTCAGCGGCAGGACGATGAACTGGACGAGCCCGATCAGGGTCTCCTCCTGGCGCGCGGTGAGCGCCACCGCGTGCGAGACCGCGGCCATCGCCGCCCCGAGCAGGATCGCGGCGACCATCAGCGCGATCACCCCCGGAACGCCGCCCGGGAAGGTGGCGCCGATCAGCAGCGCGAGGCCGACGATGATCACCGTCTGGACGGCGATCGAGATCGCCACCTGCGCCAGCGGTCCAATGATCAGCGGCGCCCGGCTCACCGGCGAGACGAGGAACCGATCCATCGTCCCACGCTCGAGGTCCTCGATCGTCCCCATCCCGTTCCAGCCGGCGGAGAACAGCGCCGTCATCACCACGATTCCAGGGGCCAGGAAGTCCTTGTAGTTGGATGCGTCGAACCCGGGGATCTCGACCACGTTCTTGAACAGCGCCCCGAACAGGAGCAGCCAGATCACCGGCTGGACCAGGGTCACGGCCACGTACCAGGGCTGGCGGAGCAGCGCCAGGATCCAGCGCCGGGTGATGTCCCAGGAGTTGAGGACGACTGCGGTCATCGATTGGCTCCCTCCTTCGTCTCGGATTCGTCGGTGCGCTCGGCCTCCGCGAACGAGCGGCCGGTGTGGCGCAGGTAGACGTCATCGAGCGACGGGCGGGCGATCGTCGCCGCCGTCACCTCGACTCCGGCGGCGCCGAGGGCGCGGAGGATCGCCGGCAGCGCCGCCGCCCCGTCCTCCACCCGGGCGTGCAGGGTGCTGTCCTCGACCCGGAGCTCGCGGATCTGCGCGAGCCGCTCGAGCGCGCCGTGCGCGCGGCCGTTCGGCTGCGGCGCCGCGAGCTCGACGTGGACCGTGTCGCCCTCGAGCTCGGACTTGAGCTCGTCCGGGGTTCCGCGGGCGACGATCCTGCCGCGGTCGATGATCGCCACGTCGTCGGCGAGCTGGTCGGCCTCCTCCAGGTAATGGGTGGTGAGGAGGATCGTCACCCCAGATTCGCTCCTAAGCCGCCCGATCTCCTCCCACATCGCCGCCCGGATCTCGGGGTCGAGGCCGGTCGTCGGCTCGTCGAGGAAGAGCACGGTCGGGTGCTGGATCAGCCCGATCGCAATATCGAGCCGGCGGATCATCCCGCCCGAGTAGCCCTTGACCACCCGGTCGGCGGCGTCGGTGAGCCCGAACCGCCGAAGCAGCTCCTCGACGCGCGGCCGCAGCGCGCGCCCGCGGATCCCGAAGAGCTGCCCTTGGAGCTCGAGGTTCTCGCGCCCCGTGAGCTCAGGCGTCGTCCCCGTCTTCTGATGGACGACCCCGATCGCCCGCCGAACCCGCTTCGGCTCGGCGAGGACGTCGATCCCCGCCACCCGGGCCCCGCCGGCGTCGGGCCTGGTCAGCGTCGTCAGCACCTTGACCGCGGTCGACTTGCCGGCGCCGTTCGGACCCAGGAGGCCGAACACGGCCCCCTCGGGGACCCCGAAGTCGAGACCGTCGAGGGCCTTGGTGCCGGGCGGATAGGTCTTCTCGAGGCCCCGGGCCTCGATCGCTTGATTCATCGCAGCGCCTCCGTTAGACTCTTTTTCGAAAGTCGAAGTTTTCGCTTGTCGAAGTTATATCACGGAGATCCTTCGAGTGTCGAATAGATCCAAAGCCGAACTGATGGCGGAGATCAACGCCCGGGTGCGAGCCATGCAGCTGGCGACCGACCTCTTCGACGACGCCTCGGCCGCGCTCCTGGGGGTGAACCGCACCGACCACCGGGCGCTCGACATCCTCGACCAGGCGGGCCCGATGACCGCCGGGCGCCTCGCCGAGCGAAGCCACCTCTCACCGGCGGCGATGACCACCGCCATCGATCGGCTCGAGCGCAAAGGGTACGCCCGTCGCTTCCCCGACCCCGACGACCGCCGCCGGGTGCTGGTCGAGGTCACCCCGCTCGCCCGCCGCAGCGGGATGAAGATCTACGGCCCGCTCGCCGAGGCGGGCGCGAAGCTGCTCCGGCGCTACACGGCCGCCGAGCTGGAGGCCGTGGCCCGGTTCCTCGCCGACGCCACCGCGATCAACTCGGCGGAGCTCGAGCGGGTGAAGGGGATGAAGGACCTGTAGCGACGATGCCGTCGCCGCTGCCGTAGGGATCGCCCGCCAAGGCGGGCGTCAGAGTACTTTCAGAGATGGCTCCTAGCCTTCTTCGGGCACCGCGAGCCAACATGTGAGGACCCAGATGAAGCTCCTTCGCCGGATCTCGACCCGCCAGCTCCTTTTCCTCTGTGCGTTCGTAATCGCCGCCGTCGCGGGGGCGACTGTTATCGCGATCGCCGCCACCGGGGGCGGCCCGAAGCCGCCGCCGCGCAAGCTCCCGGTCGCGATCCACGACGCGCTCGCCGCGAAGCCGGTCCAGGGCGTGAGCGCCCGGATCCAGTTCACCAACGACCTCATCGACGGCTCGAGCATCCAGGGCTCGGACCCGATCCTGACCGGCGCCTCCGGCCGGCTCTGGGCCTCGGCGAACGGACGGCTTCGGCTCGAGCTCCAGTCCGACGCCGCGAACGGCGGCGTCGGCGACGCCCAGGTGCTCGTCGATCACCGACGGGTGAGCGTCTACGACTCCTCGTCGAACACCGTCTACAGGGGCGAGCTCCCGCGCTCGCGCGAGCACGAGTCCGCCAAGCGCGAGCCCGGCATCCCGTCGGTGACGCGGATCGGGAGCTGGCTCAGCCGGCTCGCGAAGCACGCCGCGGTCAGCCGCGCGATCCCCTCCGACGTCGCCGGGCGGCCGACCTACACGGTGAGGATCGCGCCGAAGCACGACGGCGGCCTCCTCGGCGGCGCCGAGCTCGCCTGGGACGCGGTCCACGGCACCCCGCTTCGGGCGGCGGTCTACGCCAGCGGCTCCAGCACCCCGGTGCTGGAGCTGAAGGCGACCGACATCTCATTCGGGCCGGTCTCGCCGTCGGTCTTCGACGTCAGCCCCCCGCCGCGGGCGAAGGTGACGAACCTGAGCCCGCCGCGGCGCCCGACCGCCGGGCATAAGGCGACCGCGGTGCGCGGCCTCGCCGCCGCCCGCAGCCAGGCGCCGTTCGCGGTCACCGCCCCGCGCAAGCTCGCCGGCCTCCCCCGCGACGAGGTGCGGCTGATCTCGAGCGGCCACCACGCCGGCGTCCTCGTGACCTACGGGCGCGGGCTCGGCGGGATCGCGGTGATCGAGACCAAGGCGGACGGGCGGCTCGGCGGCCTCGCCGGCGACGGCGAGGGTCCCGGGCTGAAGCTCCCGCAGGTCTCGATCAATGGCGCCAGCGGCGAGGAGCTCGACACCGCGCTCGGCACCCTGCTGCGCTTCCAGCGCGGCGGCGTCGCCTACACCGTCGTCGGCTCGGTGCCGCCGGCCGCGGCCGAGGCGGCGGCCCGAGGCCTCTGACCGCGGTGGCGAGCGCCGAAGCCCCGCCGATCGAGGTCCGCGGCCTCGTCAAGCGCTACGGCAGCATCGTCGCCGTCGACGACGTCAGCCTCTCGGTTGAGCGCGGCGACGTCTTCGGCTACCTCGGCCCGAACGGCGCCGGCAAGACGACCTCGCTGCGGATGATGCTGGGGCTGATCCGGCCCACGGCCGGGTCGGTGCGGCTCTTCGGGCGCGACCCCCAGCTCGGCGTCGAGGCCCTCGACGGCG
>JBKPNB010000250.1:0-2391 GCA_046732395.1 Actinomycetota bacterium
GTGCCTGGCCCTGGCCGGGCCGTCCGGCGCCGGCAAGACCAGCATCCTGCGGACTGTCGCCGGCCTGCTGAGGCCTCGGCGCGGCCTGGTCGAGCTCGACGGGGAGGCCTGGCTCGACACCGAGCGCGACGTGGACCTGCCGCCCGAGCGGCGCAGCGTCGGCTACCTGTTCCAGGAGTACGCGCTGTTCGGGCACCTGAGCGCCTGGCAGAACGTCGCCTACCCGCTGCGCGGCCCGGATCGGCGCGAGCGCGCGCTGGCGCTCCTCGAGCGCTTCGGAGTCCGGGACAAGGCCGACGATCGCCCGCGCACGCTGTCCGGCGGGGAGCGCCAGCGCGTCGCGCTCGCCCGCGCGCTCGCCTCCGATCCCCAGGTCCTGCTCCTCGACGAGCCGCTCTCGGCGCTCGACCCGGCGACCAGGTCGCGCTCGAGGCGCGAGCTCGACGCGATGCTCGCCGGGCTCGGGATCCCGGTGGTGATCGTCAGCCATTCGTTCGAGGAAGCGGCCCTGCTCGCCGAGCGGGTGGCGGTCCTCGACCGGGGGGCGGTGATCCAATCGGGGACCGTGGCCGAGGTCTCCGCCAGGCCGGCGTCGGCGTTCGTCGCCGACTTCGCCGGTTCGAGCGTCCTGGGGGGGACGGCGTCGCGCGAGCCCGACGGCCTCACGCTCGTCCGCCTCGACGGCGGCGGCGAGCTGCGCAGCACCGACCGCGCCTGCGGCCGCGTGGCGGCGAGCGTCCATCCCTCGGAGGTGGCGCTCGAGCCCGCCGGCACGACGCCGGCGGATTCCGCGCTCAACCACCTTCGCGCCGAGGTCACCTCCCTCACCCCGCTCGGAAACCGAGTCCGGGTCGGCCTCGCGATCCCGCAGCCGCTTGCCGCCGAGGTCACGGCGCGGTCGGCCGAGGCCCTCGGCCTGCGGCCGGGGACCGCCGTCGCCGCGGCCTGGAAGGCGACCGCGACCCGCCTCGTGGACCTCGAAGCTGCGCGCTGAGCGGGCGAGGGGGCTTCGAGCCAGCCTCTAGGCTACGCGGCGGCCGTGGCCTCGGCGGGCGCGGCGTCGCCGTCGCCCGGCACCTGGGCGAGGATGTCGCGCTCGCTGGTGCGGGTGGTGTCGACGCGGACGCCGGGCCCCATCGAGCTGGTCAGCGTGATCGACTCCAGATAGCGGCCCTTGGCTGCGGCCGGCTTCGCGCGGACGATCTCGTCGACCACCGCGGCGTAGTTCTCGAGCAGGGCGCGGGGCTCGAAGCTCGCCTTGCCGATCGCCAGGTGGACGTTCCCCTGGCGGTCGGTTCGGTACTCGACCTTCCCCGCCTTCGACTCGCTCACCGCCCGCCCGACGTCGTCGGTCACCGTTCCCACCTTCGGGTTCGGCATCTTCCCCGCCGGGCCGAGGATCCGCCCGAGCTTCGAGACCACCGGACCCATCAGGCTCGGCGTGGCGATCGCGAGATCGAATTCGTCGAAGCCCTCCTCGATCCGCTGCGCGAGATCGGCGGCGCCGACGACGTCGGCACCCGCCTCGGTGGCGGCCCGGGCCTGCTCGCCCTCGGCGAAGACCGCGACCACCACCTCCTTGCCGAGCCCGTTCGGGAGCGCGAGCGTGCCGCGGAGCTGCTCCTCCGCGTGGCGGACGTTGACGCCGAGCTTGAAGTGGACCTCGACCGTCTCGTCGAAGCTCGCGACGGCGGTCTCCTTGACCAGCGCCACCGCCTCCGCGGGCGGGTAGCGGCGATCGCGGTCGATCCGCTCGTAGGCCTGCCGGAACCGCTTGCCGCGGGCCATCAGGTCTCGACCTCCACGCCCATCGAGCGGGCGGTGCCGGCGATGATCCGCGATGCGGCGTCGAGGTCATGGGCGTTGAGGTCGGGCATCTTGCGCTCGGCGATCTGCCGCACCTGGGAGGCCGAAAGCCGCCCGACCTTCTCGCGGTTCGGCTCGCCCGAGCCCTTCTCGATGCCGAGCGCCTCGCGGATCAGCACCGCGGCCGGGGGCGTCTTGGTGATGAAGGTGAACGAGCGGTCCTCGAAGACCGTGATCTCGACCGGGATGATGGTCCCCGCGTCCTGCTGGGTCTGGGCGTTGAACGCCTTGCAGAACTCCATGATGTTGACCCCGTGCTGGCCGAGCGCGGGGCCGACCGGCGGCGCGGGGTTCGCGGCCCCGGCCGGGATCTGGAGCTTGATCATTGTCAGGACCTTGCGGGCCACAGGAGAAGAGGGAGCCTAGCTCGCTAGAGCTTCTTCACCTGGTCGTAGCCGACCTCGACCGGCGTCTCGCGGCCGAAGATCGAGACCAGGACCTTGAGCTTCGCGGCGTCCTCGTTGATCTCGGCGATCTCGCCCGAGAAGTCCGACAGCGGCCCGGAGATCACCTTGACGGTCTCGC
>JBKPNB010000251.1:0-5019 GCA_046732395.1 Actinomycetota bacterium
CGGCCCTCGACGGCGCGGATTGCATGGAGAACGGTTGTGTGATCGCGGTCGAAGGCCCGGGCGATCGCCGCCACCGGCGCGTCGGTCAGCTCGCGACTCAGGTACATCGCGAGCTGGCGAGCGTGGGCGATGCGGGGCACGCGGGACGGCGAGACGAGCTCGGCGCGGGTGATGCCGCTCGCGGTGGCGACCGCCTCCTGGATCGCGCCGAGCTGGATGGCGACCTCAGGCCGCTCGCGGTCCGGCCCCGACGCCGCGCCGAGCGCCTCGGCGACGAGCGCCTGGGTGAGCGGCTCGCTCAGCATCGACGCGACCGCGGCGACCCGGGTCATCGCCCCCTCGAGCCGCCGGACGTTGCCGGGGGCCTTCGAGGCGATCGCCGCCAGGGCGGCGGGCTCGTCGAGCTCGAGGGGCAGCGAGGTGGCCATCCGCCACAGCAGCGTCAGCCGCGTCCGGATGTCAGGCGGCTGGAGCTCGACCGTCAGCCCCCAATGAAAGCGGTCGCGAAGGCGCTCGGCGAGATGCTCGAGGGCCTCGGGCGGCCGGTCGCTCGACAGAACGATCTGCTTTCCGGTCCGGTGCAGGGCATTGAAGGTGTCGACGAACTCCTCCTCGGTCTTCGGCTTGCCTTCGAGCGCCTGGACATCGTCGATCAAGAGCGCGTCGACGTTGCGGTAGCGGCGCTTGAACGCCTCCGGACCGGAGCGCTGGAGGCAGGTGACGAACTCGGTCGTGAACCGCTCCGCCGTCGTGCAGTGGACGGCGAATTCGGACCGGCGCTCGTCGAGGTAGGCGGCGATCGCGCCGAGCAGATGGGTCTTGCCGAGGCCGGGTGGCCCATGCAGGAACAGGGGGTTGTAGGCCTCGCCTGGAAGCTCGGCGACCGCGAGGGCGGCGGCGTGCGCAAGGCGATTGCCCGGCCCGATCACGAAGCGCTCGAAGGTGTGGAGCGGGTTGAGCGGCAACGACACCGGAGCGGCCTCGCCCTCGGCAACCGGCCGCTTCGGCTCGGTGAAGCTGACGCGCTCGACGGCGTCGATCCGCTCGCGGGCGACGGTCTCGACGAGATCCCCGTAGCGGCGCTCGACCCAGGCCCGGCTCGCCCCCGGGGCGCTGATCAGGAGCGTCCCGTCGCGAAGGCTCTCGGCCCACAGCGGCTCGAGCCAGAGCTCGAAGGTGGATGGCGGAAGCCTCGCCGCGAGCGCCTCCCGAACCTCGGCCCAGATCGCGTCGAGGTCGGAGGAGCCGGAGCGGGGCACGGCGGGCGATCATAGGAGCTGGCGCCGGGGCCGCCCGCACCTCCGACGAGCTCCGCCGCGCATTTCGCGCGAAAAACCGCCGGGCCGACTCGGCGGGCCGCGCCGGCCCCGGCCGGGTCGGGGCGGGCCCTATACTGGCTCGCCGCCCGGCGTTGCCGCCTTCGAGTCCGCCGGGCCGGCCTCACCGTGAAGCGGACCTACCAGCCGAAGAAGCGCAAGCGCGCCCGGACCCACGGGTTCCGCGCGCGGATGCGAACGCGCGCCGGGCGCGCGGTGATTCGCAGGCGCCGGCGCAAGGGCCGCAAGCGGCTCACTCCCTGATGGCGGGCAGCGGTGCCCGGCGTCGCCGCCAGCGCCTCACCCGCAGCGGCGACTTCGACCGCGTCTTCCGCGATGGCAGCTCGCGCGGCAACCGCTTCCTCGTCCTCTACGCGTTTCCGCGCCCCGACGCGGGCGAAGCGGGAATTCGGCTCGGGGTCTCGGTCGGGCGCAAGGTCGGCGGGGCGGTCGAGCGAAACGCGGTCAAGCGTGCCCTCCGGGAGGCGTTCTGGGCGTCGGCCGACGCGCTCGGAGGCGGCCACGACTTCGTTCTCGTCGCCCGTCCCGACGTCGCCGGCCTCGTCGAGCGCGAGGGGATGGGCGGCGTGAGGGCGGCGCTCGAGGAGCTGGTCGCGGACGGCGGCCCGGCGGCGGGAGAGCGTTCGACGTGAAACGGCTCCGCGCCCTGAGCCTCGCCGTGGTCCTCGCCCCGCTCCACGCCTACCACCGGTTCGTCTCGCCGGCGCTCCCACGGCGCTGCAAGTACGAGCCCACCTGCTCGGCATACGCCGAGCAGGCGATTCGCGAGCTCGGCGTCGCCCGCGGCTCGCTCGTCGCGCTCTGGCGGCTCGCACGCTGCAACCCGTTCAGCCACGGCGGCTACGACCCGGTGTCCGCCCGGACGATCTTCCGCGGCGACGACCCCGCGAGCGGCCCTGATCCGGCGACCCCGTACGCCCGCAATCCCGAGCGAACGATGGCGTCCCGATGATCGAGCTCGCCAACATCTTCCAGCCCCTGATCGACGTCGCCAACTCGATCCTCAAGTTCTTCCACAACAACCTGGGGCTGAGCTGGGGGCTCGCGATCGTCGGGCTCACGATCGTCACCCGGATCGCGATCCTGCCGCTGTCGCTGAAGCAGATTCGCTCGATGCGCGCGCTCCAGGCGCTCCAGCCGCAGATCAAGGCGATCCAGCAGCGCTACAAGGACGACAAGCAGCGCCTCCAGCGGGAGCTGATGGAGTTCTACAAGACGAACAAGATCAATCCGTTTGCCTCGTGTGTGCCGCTGCTGCTCCAGCTCCCGGTCTTCCTGGCGCTCTTCTACACGCTGCGCAGCGGCGACTTCACGAACGAGATCCACGGCCCGGGAAGCAATCCGGGCTGGCTGGGGATCCAGGACCTCTCCGAGAAGGCGACCGGGGCGACGCTGATCATCCTCCTCGCCCTGTACTTCGTGACGATGGTCGGATCGACATCGATCATGGCCGCCTCGGCCGAGGGGACCCAGCGGCTGATGATGTTCGCCCTGCCGGTGATTTTCACCCCGCTCATCATCAGCTTCCCGGCCGGGCTCATCGTCTACTGGATCACCACCAACCTCTGGACGATGGGCCAGCAGGCGGTGGTCAAGCGGATCATCCCGCCGCCCCCACAGGCCACGCCGGAGGCGGCCCAGGCGGCGAAGAAGCCACCCCCGCCGCCGCGCAAGAAGAAGCGAAGACGGCGCTGACTTCGAGCCGAACCGGATTCCTTCGGCATCCGGCTCGTGGCTCCTGCCGGCGGGGCGGATCTTGCACTTCGGTCGCGAATAGACTCGCGTGACCGTGGAGGCCTCCCCGAGCGGCCCCGAGCTGCCGACCGATCCCGCCGACCGCGTCCGCGCGATCCTCGAGCGGGTCGTCGACGCGCTCGACCTCGAAGCCAGCGTCGAGGTCGTCGAGGACGCGGACGAGATCACCGCGCGACTCGAGGGGGACGACCTCGGGGTCCTGATCGGGCGCCGTGGCCAGACGATCGACGCGGTGCAGCTGATCTGCTACCGGGCCGCGTTCGCCGGCATCCGCGAGCGCAAGCGGGTCCTGGTCGACGCCGCCGGGTACCGGGAGCACCGCCGCGAGTCGGTCGAGCGCCAGGCCGACCGGGCGGCCGACCGCGCGCTCGAGAGCGGCAAGGAGATCGAGCTCGAGCCGATGAGCGCGACCGAGCGGCGGATCGTCCACCAGCGGCTCAAGGATCGCTCGGGGATCGAGACGTTCAGCGAGGGCTCCGAGCCCGAGCGCTGCGTCGTGGTCGCCCCGCTCGTCGCCGATTGAGCGGCGCCCGGCCCGCGCTCGCGCCCGAGGCGCGCGCGGCGCTGGGGCGGATCCTCGACCTGCTCGCCAGCGAACCGCGCTCGGTGACCTCGGTCCGCGACCCGGCCCGTGCCTGGCGGGTCCACGTCGCGGACTCGCTCGCCGGGCTCGACGTCGCCGAGCTCGCCGCCGCGGGGAGGATCGCCGACCTCGGCGCCGGGGCTGGATTTCCCGGGCTGGCGCTGGCGGTCGCGCTGCCGGGCGCGCGGGTCGACCTCATCGAATCGGTTGGGCGGAAGGCCGAGTTCATCCGTTCGGCCATCTCCACCGGCCGGCTCACGAACGCCACCACCGTCCACGCCCGCTCCGAGGAGTGGGCCCGCCAGGCGGCTCCGGACGGCGGACGCGAGGCCTATGACGCCGTTACGGCGCGCGCGGTCGGCCGGCTCGCGACCGTCGCCGAGCTCGCCTCCCCGCTGCTCCGCGAGGACGGCGTCCTCGTCGCATGGAAGGGCCGCCGCGACCGGGACGAGGAGGCGGAGTTGGAGGCGGCGGCGTCGCAGCTGGCGATGGTTCCCGGCCGGATCCTGGCGGTCCAGCCATATCCGGCCTCGCGCAACCGCCACCTCCACCTCGTGCGCAAGTCCGGCCCGACCCCGCCGGGTCTCCCGCGGCGCCCGGGACGCGCGGCGAAGCGTCCCCGTCCGCGCGGCCGACCACGCCGGGCCGGGCGCTAAGGTCGCGCCCCGAGATGGGAGCCGTCTACGCGGTCGCCAACCAGAAGGGCGGGGTCGGCAAGACGACGACAGCCGTCAACCTCGCCGCCTGCGACGCGGTCGCCGGGCGGCAGGTGCTGCTCGTCGACCTCGACCAGCAGTGCAACGCGACCGTCGGCCTCGGCCTCGACCGCGACGCCGAGCCCTCCGCCTACGACTGCCTGGTGGGCGACGCGTCGCTGGCCGAGGCGGCCCGTCCCGCCGGGCCCGACAACCTCTGGATCGTTCCGGCGACCCGCGACCTCGCCGGCGCCGCGATCGAGCTGCCGCGGATCGAGCGCTACGAGCGCCGGCTCCGCGATCGGCTCGGGCCGGTCCGGGAGCGGTTCGCCCTCACCCTGCTCGACTGCCCGCCCTCGCTCGGCCCCGTCACCGTCAACGCGCTGGCCGCCGCCGATCGGGTGATCGTCCCGGTCCAGGCCGAATACCTGGCGCTAGAGGGGCTGGTCGAGTTCCTCGGCACCCTCGATCTGATCCGCCGCGACCTCAACCCCGGCCTGGTTACGACCGGCGTGGTCATCACCATGCACGACGACCGTACGCGGCTCGCGCGCGACGTCGAGCGCGAGCTTCGTGACCACCTCCACGAGCTCGTGTTCGAGACCGTCATCCCCCGCAGCGTCAGGATCGCCGAGGCGCCGAGCTTCGG
>JBKPNB010000252.1:0-12309 GCA_046732395.1 Actinomycetota bacterium
GATTCCCGTCTCCGCCTTCTTGACGTCGAAGTCGGCGGCCTGGATCAGCTTCAGGAGGATGTTCTCGACGTCCTCGCCGACGTAGCCGGCCTCGGTCAGCGCCGTCGCGTCGGCGATCGCGAACGGGACGTTCAGGATCCGCGCCAGGGTCTGGGCCAGCAGCGTCTTCCCGCACCCGGTCGGCCCGAGCAGCAGGATGTTCGACTTCTGGAGCTCGACGTCCGAGTCGGCGCCGTTCTGCGCGATCTGGACGCGCTTGTAGTGGTTGTAGACGGCGACCGACAGGGCCCGCTTGGCACCCTCCTGCCCGACCACGTACTCGTTCAGCACCTCGTAGATCTCGCGCGGCTTCGGGAGGCTCTCGAGCTCGAAGCTCGGCGCCGGCGCCAGCTCCTCGTCGATGATCTCGTTGCAGAGATCGATGCACTCGTCGCAGATGTAGACGCCGGGGCCGGCGATCAGCTTCTTGACCTGGCGCTGCGACTTCCCGCAGAAGCTGCAGAGAAGCTGCTCGTTGGAGTCGGTTGGACGTGCCAGCGGTCTCCCCTTTCCAGACTCTCTTCGCCCGGCCGCCTCGCCGTTCAGGTTACGCGACCGGCGGCCGCGGCTCGACGTCTGGCTAGATACGCGATGCGGCGCCGCGTCCCTGCCGCGGCACGACTCGATCCAGGGACTGCGGGCCGGTAGCCTCCCTCCCACTCGTTCGGAGGTGAGGAGGAACTCAGGAGTGCGAGCAAGGATCGGGATCTGCCTCGGGGCTATAGCGATCGCCGGAGCGGTCCCGGCGCTCGCCGGCGGAGCGACGACGAGCTACAGGGGAGCCTTCGATCCGAGCGGCAAGTTGACCTTCAAGGTCGGTAACCGCCACCACAAGCACGCGGTGATCGGGTTCGCGTTCACGAAATTCCCGCTCCACTGCAAGCACGGAAAGAACAGCGAGACCGGCAACCTCGGCTATTCGGTCGCGATCAAGGAGCGGAAGTTCCACACCACGGCCGTCTACCCGGCTCCTCCGGAGACGGCCCAGTCCACGCTGCACCTGACGGGGGTGCTCTCCCGCGATCACGCGAGGGCCCACGGGACGATGCGCGTCTTCGGCCCGCACGTCGCGGTCGAGGACACGACCCACGGGCAACGGGACCGCTGCGACAGCGGCAAGATCGACTGGGTCGCCCACCGACCTAGATGAGCAATTCCGCGGCCCCGCGCACGCGGATGTGGAATTGATCATCTAGGTGCCCGCGCCCGAAGCGTAGGCTGCCCCGCGTGCGCTTCGGGATCACGATGTTCCCGACCGACTACGCGGTCGACCCGGACGAGCTCGCGCAGCTGGCCGAGGAGCGCGGATTCGAGTCGCTCTTCTTCCCCGAGCACACCCACATCCCCGCGAGCCGCGAGACCCCCTACCCGGCCGGCGGCGAGCTGCCGGAGATGTACTGGCACACCTACGACCCGTTCGTGGCGGTGACGGCCGCCGCGGCGGCCACCGAGCGACTGCTGCTCGGCACCGGGATCTGCCTGATCGTCGAGCGCGACCCGATCACCACCGCCAAGGAGGTCGCCTCGGTCGACCGGCTCTCGGCGGGGCGGTTCCTGTTCGGCGTCGGCGCCGGCTGGAACCGCGAGGAGATGGCCAACCACGGGACCGATCCGCGCCGGCGGTTCGGGCTGATGGGCGAGCGAGTCGAGGCGATGAAGGCGATCTGGAGCGAGGACGAGGCGAGCTACCACGGCCGTTTCGTCGACTTCGACCGGATCTGGGCCTGGCCGAAGCCGCTCCAGCGCCCGCACCCGCCGATCATCGTCGGCGGCAACGGCGCCCGCGTGCTCGAGCGGGTGGTCGCGTTCGGCGACGAGTGGATGCCGAACCGCATCGAGGATCCCGACGAGCTCGCCCGGCGGACCTCCGAGCTCGGCGAGCTGGCGGCAGCCGCCGGCCGCGAGCGCCCGCCGGTCGGGCTCTACGCGGCGGCCGCGAAGGCCGACCAGGTCGCCGCCTACGAGCGGGCCGGCGTCGAGCGCTACGTCTTCTACGTCTCCCCCGCCCCGCGCGATGACTCCGAGCGCCGCCTCGATCACCTCGCCGGGGTGATCGAGGAGTACCGCGGCGCCGGCGGCTGAGTGCGCGTGGACGCGGAGGAGGCGCGGGAGCTACTCGCCTCGGCCCCGGTCGCGCGGCTCGCCACCGTCGACTCCGGCCGCCGCCCGCACCTGGTCCCGATCTGCTTCGCGCTCGAGGGCCCGACGCTGTTCACCGCCGTCGACCACAAGCCGAAGCGCACGCTGGCGCTGCGGCGACTCGCGAACGTCGCCGCCAATCCCGCCGTCAGCGTCCTCGCCGACCACTACGAGGACGACTGGTCGCGCCTGTGGTGGGTCCGCGCCGACGGGCTGGCGCGGATCGCCGAGCCGGCGTCGGGCGATCACACCCGTGCCGTCGAGCTGCTGGCCGGGCGCTACGAGCAGTACCGCGGGCGCCCGCCCGAGGGGCCGGCGATCGTCGTCGAGATCTCCGCCTGGCGCGGCTGGGCGGGCGGGTAGATGGCTAGTGGTGCTCGATGACGCGGTCGACGATGTGGTAGTCGACCGCCTCCTCGGGCGACATGAAGTAGTCGCGCTCGGTGTCGGTCTTGACCTTGTCGAGCGGCTGCTTGGTGTGCTTGGCGAGGATCTCGTCGAGGCGGCGGCGGATGTCGATGATCTCGCGGGCGTGGATCTCGATGTCGGTGACCTGGCCCTGGAAGCCGCTCGTCGGCTGGTGGATCAGGACCTTCGAGTTCGGCGTCACCATGCGCTTGCCATCGGTGCCCCCCGCCAGCAGCAGCGCCCCCATGCTCATCGCGACGCCGACGCAGATCGTCTGCACGTCGGGCTTTATGTACTGCATCGTGTCGTAGATGGCGAGGCCGGCATAGACCGAGCCGCCCGGCGAGTTGATGTAGATCGAGACGTCCTTGTCGGGGTCCTCGGACTCGAGGTGGATGAGCTGGGCGACGACGAGGTTCGCGATGTCCTCGCTGATCGGCGTCCCGAGGAAGATGATCCGCTCGTTGAGCAGCCGCGAGTAGATGTCGAACGCGCGCTCGCCGCGCGAGGTCTGCTCGACCACCATCGGCACCAACGGGCTCATCAGACGGGCCAGTCTAGCGGCCGCCCTTCAGTGCTCACTACGGCCACCTGGAGGACTCGAGCCCGGGGTCCAGAGCGCGCCCTCCCCCTGCTCGGCGCGCTCCTTGTCGGGGGTCCAGAGCGCCTCGCGGGCGGCGGCCTGCTCGACCGGGATCGGGCGCGCTGCCTCGATCACCACGTCGGCGGCCTTCCGCATCCGCAGCTCGTCGCGCAGCAGCGAGTCGCGCCCGGACTCGCGCAGCCGCGCCAGCACCTTCTCCGGCGCGTCGCGACCCTCGCCGGGACCGAGCGCCTCGACCAGATCCTCGTCGGAGACCTCGATCCCCTCCGCCTCGGCGATCGCCGCCAGCGTCGCCTCGCGGCGAAGCGCGGTCCGCGCATCGTCCTCGGCGTCGGTGACGAACTGCTCGCGCGAGCGGCCCGCCATCTTCACGTAGGCGGCGGGGTCGATGCCCCGATTCCGAAGCTGGCGCTCGAAGCGCTCCCACATCTCGTGGGCGCGGGCGTGGACGATCTCCTCCGGCAGGTCGACATCGGCGACCGCCGCCGCGGCGTCGATCGCCGCCTCGCGGAACTCGGCGTCGGCGCGGCGCTCGAGGGCGGCCGCGATCCGCGACGAGATCTCGCCGCGGAGCTCGTCGAGGGTGTCGAACTCGG
Organism: Actinomycetota bacterium; assembly: GCA_046732395.1. Classification (GTDB taxonomy): domain Bacteria; phylum Actinomycetota; class Thermoleophilia; order Solirubrobacterales; family 70-9; genus JAWVFM01. The sequence goes on from JBKPNB010000252.1 coordinate 3,787, forward strand.
AGGCGTCGGAGGCGAAGTCGTCGTCGAGCTCGGGGAGGTGCTTCTCGCGGACCTCCTTGACGGTGATGTCGAACGTCGCGTGTTTGCCGGCGATCTCGGCCTGGGTGTGGTCGTCGGGGAAGCCGACCTCGGCGGTCAGCTCGTCGCCGGCGGAGGCGCCGGTGAGCGCCTCCTCCATCTCCGACAGCAGGCCATCGGCACCGAGCTCGACCATGTAGTCGCGGGCGGTCGAGCCCTCGAACGGCTCGCCGTCGATGCTCCCCTCGAAGTCGATCACCACCAAGTCGCCGGTGGCGGCCGGGCGCTCGACCGGGTTGACGCTGGCGAAGCCCTCGCGGAGGCGATCGAGCTCCTCGGCGACCGCCTCGCCAGGCACCTCGACCTCCGGCCGCCCGACCTCGAGGCCCTTGTAGCCGCCGAGCTTCGCCCGCGGCCGCACCCCGACCTCGATCGAGAACTCGAGGTCCTCGCCGGCCGCCGGAAGTTCCGAAACGTCGAGGCGGGGGTCGCCGACCGGGGTGATCCCGGCCTCGAGAAGCGCCTGCTCGTACCACTCCGGCAGCGAGTCGCGAAGCGCCTGCTCGAGCACCGACTCGCGCCCGACCCGCTGGAGGACGAGCGCCGGCGGCACCTTGCCGCGCCGAAAGCCCGGCACCCGCATCTCCCGCCCGAGCTGGCGGGCGGTGCGCTCGACCTGCCGCTCGACGGCGTCGGCGTCGATGCCGACGTCGAGTCGGACGCGGCTGTCGGAAAGCTCGGTGAGCGAGGTGCGCATGGCGGCGCCTACGTTAGTGGTGGACGGGTGCGGCGGGCGCTCGGAGGTTCAGTCGTCGCGCTGGGGGCGGCCGGTGGCCGCGCGCCAGAGCGCGACCCCGAGCTCCGCGAGGAAGCCGGCGACACGGGCCACAGGGCCGGTGACGAGCCAGGCACCGAGGCGGTCCCGGACCGAGACGGTCAATGCGCGTGGGCGCGGATTCGTTCCTCGAGGCGAGCGCCCTGGCCGGCGGCGACCGCCCGCGCCGCGCGCTGCTCGTCGAGCGGAAAGCCGGTTGCGTCGGCGAGGTCGAGCAGTCGCTGGCGCTCGTCGACCTCGCGGGCCGCGCGGAAGAAGAGCCAGACGATCACCCCGAGGGTGACGAGCATGCCCTCCCCCATCATGATCGCCCCGGCGAGCCCCTGGTCGGTGAGCGGCGAGATCCCGTGGTCGGCCTCGCCGGCCGCGTAGCCGCCGTAGAACGCCGTCCCGGACCAGATCAGGACGTTCCCGAAGGCGGTGCTGAAGAGCCGCACGATCGCGACGTAAGCGAGCGGCGCCGCGTTTCGCCACCAGCTCGGCTTCGGGAGCGGACCGAAGACCGGCATCCACATCAGCATCCCGAAGGCGAGGAAGCAGGCGTGCTGAAGCGCGTGGAGCGGCGGGTACTCGAGCACTCCGTCGTAGAGGAACGGCAGGTGCCAGAAGACGAGGTCGACGGCCCAGAGCGGAAACGCGACCCACGGCGCCGAGATCGCCCGCAGCCAGTGCAGGCCCCTGATCTGAAGGATCGGCTGGAGAAGGGGCCCGGTGAGGCCGATCACGAGCAGCAGCGCCGCGAGGTCTCCGATCAGCAGGTGCTCGATCATGTGCATGAAGACCAGGTCGTCGGCGAGCCGGGCGATCGGCGAGAACAGCGCGATCAGGATCAGCGTCAGTCCGGCCGCGAACGAGAGCCGCCTCCCGATCGGGACCGGGGCGCCGCGGGCGGCCAGCGTCGAGGCCCGCTTCGCGTAGGCGAGGCCGACGAGCGGGACCGGCAGGAGCTCGAGCAGCCCGCCGATCAGCGAGGACAGGTCCGGCATCTATGCGGATGGTAGGACGAGGCGCTCGTCGCTCAGCCGGTGGCCGCGGTCGCCGCCCGATCGCGCGCGAACCCCTCGGCCTCGGCGCGCAGATCGGCTGAGAGCTCGGTCTCGGGCAGCGCCCGCACGGCAAGCGCCGCGTCCTCGAGCCAGAGCCGCGAGCGGAGGTCGAGCGGCGCCGTGAAGCGCTCGGCCGCGCGCTCGCCGACCTCGGCGTAGAGCCCGCGCATGTCGCGAAGGTTGGCGAGCTTGTCGGCGCTGTAGACGCCGACCGCGAGCGGGCCCGTCGCCTCGACCCGCGCCCGGTGCTCGACCTTGCGCTCCTCATAGTCCGCGATCGCCTCGTCCTCGGTGAGCGCGGAGACGATCTCCGCGACCCGGGGCCCGAATCGGCGCGCGATCTCGGACAGCCCGACGTCGGAATCCTCGACCACGTCGTGGAGAAGCGCCGCCGCCTGGGCCTCCTCGCCGAAGCCGGCGGCGGCGATCAGCTCGGCGACGCGGAGAGGATGCGTGAGGTAGGGGCTGCCGTCGTCCTTGCGGGTCTGGCCCGCGTGCGCGGCGGCCGCCAGGTCGTAGGCCTCGGCGAGGAGCTCGGAGTCAGCGATCAGCTCCGCCGCCGCTCCGCTCGGCTCTTCCCCCATGCCCGCTAATCCTGCCAGAAGGTCACTGAGGCGCGGCGCTCGACTCGGGCGATAATCGAGCGGTGAGGACGGGAGGCGGTCGGCGGCTGGCGGCCGTCAGCTCGCCGGCTGCGCGGGCGGCCGGCTGAAGCTGACCTGGACCGGCTCGCGCTCGGCTGCGTCGCTGATCTCGAAGAACTCCCGCGGCGTGAACCCACCCGAGTTGGCGATCACCGAGTTCGGGAACACCTGAATCTTCGTGTTGTAGGACTGAACGTTCGAGTTGTAGATCCGGCGCGAGGCCTGGATCTCGTCCTCGGTCTCGGTCAGCTCGTTCTGGAGCTTCTGGAAGTTCTCGGTCGCCCGCAGCTGCGGGTAGTTCTCGGCGATCGCCCGGAGGTCGCCGAGCACCGCGCTCAGGCGGCCCTCGGCGGCGCTCGCCTCGGCGGGGCCCTGCGCCTTCATCGCCTCGGCGCGGGCCTCGGTCACCCTCTGAAAGGTCTCGCGCTCGTGGCTCGCGTACCCCTTCACGGTCTCCACCAGGTTGGGGATGAGGTCGTGACGCCGCTTGAGCTGGACGTCGATTCCCGACCAGGCCTCGTCGACCCGGTTCCGCGCGCCGACCATCGAGTTGCGCTCGAGGATCCAGTAGAGGACGAGCAGGACGACGACGCCGATGACGATGTAGAGGGCAACCATTGCTTGAGCTCCTTCGCTTGGGTGGCGTATTTCTACATGCTGAGCGGGCGGGCGGCTAGGTCTGGCCGCCCGGAACGACGCCGAGCCGGCGAAGCGCGGCCTCGACGAGCTCCTTCGAGAGCCCGGCACGCGAGGCCTCGTCGGCACGGCCAAGCTCGTAGGCGAGCGCGGCGACATCGGAGCGCGCGATCGCCGATTCGATGAGCTCGGCGTAGGCCGCGCCCTCGCGGGCGGCGGCGTCGAGGCCGCGAAGCTCGGCGAGGCGGCTCTCGCGCGGGGCGAGCGCGGAGCCGAGCGCGACCGCCGCGCCGACTGGGAGCTCGCCCCTCGCGGGCTCCTCACCCTGGCCGCTCGGCGTGTAGGTCTCGGGGAGCGCACCGGCCCGCCGCAGGCGGTCGATGGTCTGGTAGACGGCGTTGCGGGTGACGCCGATGTCGTAAGCGATCTTCTTCACCGGATAGCCCTGCTCGAGTCGCTCGAGGACCTCGGTCTGGCGCTTGGTCAGCCCCTCGCGGAGCGACGGCTGGCCCTGTGGCTTGGCAGCCTGGCTTGGCATGCTTGGCAGCTTACCAAGGTGTGAAGGTTTGTGGTGCTTCGAAGCTCGGGAAGGGGCGGGCTGGGATTGGTCGGTTAGATCGCGCCCTCGAGCTCGAGCAGGAAACGCTTCATCTCCGGGCCGCCGCCGTAATTGCCGAGCTCGCCGCCGGAGCGGATCACGCGATGGCAGGGAACGACGATCGGCACCGGGTTCGAGCCGACCGCGGTGCCGGCGGCGCGATGGGCGCGCGGGTTGCCGGCCCGGGCGGCGATCTCGCCGTAGGTGAGGGTCTGGCCGAACCCCACCCCCCCGAGCGCCTCGAGGACCCGGCGGTAGAACTCGCCGTGCAGGAGGCGGAGGTCGACTTCGAGGTCGAAGGCGCGGCGGCGCCCGGCGAAGTACTCGTCGAGCTCGCGGCGGGCGCGATCAACCCGCGCCGGTGCCTCGAGGATCCGCGGCGAGACTTCCCGCGCGATCCGCTCGAACCCGCTCTCGCGATCCTCGTTCGGGAGCATCACCCGCACCAGCCCCCGACCGGTCGCGGCGACGGTCGCCACGCCGAGCGGTGTGTCGAGCGGCGCGTAGGCGACGTCGAGCAGGTCCTCGTCCGCGGCGCGCTCGGCGAGCCAGGCTCCGAGCCGCACGCCGCTCGTCGACGAGCCCTCGCCCGGCGCCTTCACCGCCTCTTGGAGCACCGCCCGAATCTCGGTTTCCGTCGGGCCGCCCATCACGCTGCCTCCTTTCCCGCGGGCGCCGTCGCCGCGCGGAGTTTTCGAAGTCCGTCATGCACCCGCCTGCGCGCCGCCTCCTCGGAGCAGTCGAGCGCAGCGCCGATCTCCCGGTAGCGGAGGTCGACCGCGAAGCGCAGGATGACGGCCGCCCGCTGGCCCTCCGGAAGCCCGGCGACCGCGGACCAGATCGTGCTGTCGCGACCGTCCATCCCGCGGTCCGGCCTAGCGCCCCCGAGCCACTTCGGGGCGCTGTCGACCGCGGCGACGTCGAGCGCCTCCGGCTCGCCGGCGGGCTGCGGCGCGCGTGTGCGGGCGCGGTGGTGGTCGATCGCCTTGTTGTGGGCGATGCGGAAGATCCAGCCGCGCAGGTTACGGGCATCCGCCGGCGGATATGCGCGAAGCGCCGCGAGGAACGTCTCCTGGAGGCAGTCCTCGGCGTCGACCGCGCCGACGTAGCCGCGCAGGAACGCGAGCACCGGCTCGCGGTGCTCATCGATCAGAGCCTGGAACGGGGGAGCCGTCATCACTCACATAGATAACGGAGGGACCCGCGGATTCGTGAGCCTCCCGGCGGGGCTACGATCGCCGCCGGCATCGGCATCCCTATGAGAGGAGTGAGCTTGAGAAGAAGAACGGCAGCGGGGCTGCTCGCGGCGGCGGCGCTGATCGCGCTCGTCGCGTTCGCGGCGACCGGCTTCGGCGCCGGCCCGAGCGGACCCGCGAAGGTGAAGCGGAGCGGCGCGACCACGGTACACGTCCACTTCAGGCCGTCGGCGACGAAGGCCGCGCACCACCACCCCCCGCGGACGCTCTACGGCAGCGCCACGGCGACGATCCCGCTCGGCAACCACACCGTGTCGCTGGGCAGGTGCCCGCGGCACACCCACATCGTCAACGGGACCGTCGCCGCGCTGCACGGCGGGCAGGTGCAGTACCTCACCGTCCACGGGTTCGGCGTCGCGTCGCCGAAGACCTGGTTCGTGGACGTCGGCAATACCAGCCAGACGGACGCGCCACCCGGCTTCCCCGTCAAGGCCGCCGCGTTCATCGTCTGCGAGAGGGACTGAGCGCGCCGGGCGACGGCCGGCGGGCGCCGCCGGCCGTCGCCCGAGCTTCGTGAACCTGGGCGCCCGGTAGTTCGTATCCCGGCCACCGCGCGACGGCGCGGGCGAGCCGATGACGACGAAGGGAGCCCTGGTGCGCGAAGCGATCCGACCGATCCTCCTCCTCACGGTCGCGACGGCGGCCGCGGCCGCGGTCGCCGCCTGCGGAAGCAGCTCCTCGAGCGATACGACGTCGAGCTCGGCGTCGCCCGGCGGCGGCCAGCAGGGCGCCGGGGTCGTCCTCGCCGCCGCCAGGAGCTCCGACCTCGGCAAGACGATCCTCGTCGACAAAAATGGCGACACCGTCTATCTGTTCGAAAAGGACGACGAGCCCGACGAGTCCTACTGCAACGGCGGCTGCGCGAAGGTTTGGCCGCCGGTGACCGCCGCCGGCAAGCCGCAGGCCAACGGACTGGATGCGTCGAAGCTCGGGACCTTGAAGCGCGACGACGGCACGACCCAGGTGACCTACGCCGGGCACCCCCTCTACACCTACGAGGACGACCGCAAGCCGGGCGAAGCGAAGGGCAATGGCCTGAAGGAGTTCGGCGCCGAGTGGTACGCACTCGAGCCGAGCGGCGCCAAGGCCGAGGAGGGGGACGAGAGCTGACCTACCCAGAACCGCGGGCCCGCAGCGGCCCGCCGATGCCAGTCACGACCGCGGGCCGGGACCTCCCCGGCCCGCGGTCCGTTCGGGCCGGGGCGACGCCCGCCGGCCGAACCCGATTGACTACGCGCCGCCAGGAGTCAAGCGACGGGAGCACACGATGAGCGGGAAGGCGAAGATCGCAATCGCGGCGACGGCGCTGGTCGTCGTCGCAGTCTCGACGGCGGGCGTGCTGGCGCAGGGCGCTGATACCGCCGCCCGCCCCGAGGTCAAATCCTCCTCCGCCCGGACGAGGACGACCGTGCCGCTGACGGTGACGAAATCCGGGGGGCCAGTCGCCGCTGCAAAGACGCCCGGCGTCGCCCTGGCGTTCGATGAGACCGACAAGGTGAGCGTCCCCCCCGGCCGATCCCAGATCAAGGTCGGCCCCACGCAGAAGGGTTGCCGAACGATCAACGGCTACTACTTCATCCCCGGCTCGGGGCACACCAAGGTCATCTCCGAGGGCGATTCGCCCGCCCTTCATCGCTTCTGGAAGTTCTATCGGAACAACCGAACCGGGAAGACGATCAAAGGCGTCGTCTACGGCACGGTCTGCATCCGCGGCGCCAAGCTGATCCCCTGAGGCCGCGCCGGCTCAGCCGGCGTCGGTGGCGAGGCGGGCGAGCGCGGCGGGCAGCGCGACGCGGCGGACCGGACGCGGCAGCGCCAGCCGGTGGAGCTTCGGGGCGAAGGTCGCGGCCCCCACGTAGACCTGCTCGTCCCGCACGACCTGGTCCGCGGCGGCGACCACCTCGGGGTCGAATTCGGTCTCGCTCCGGGCCGAGAGGTCGAGGAGCGCCTCGGCGTGCGTGAGCTCCGCGGTCCCGGCCGCGGTGAGCTCGCTCCAGGTGCGGGCGACGGCGAGGATGCGACTGAGGCCGGGAGCGCGCGCGCCGGGAAGCCCGGCGGGCGAGCCGTCACCGTCCCAGCGCTCGTCCACGTGAAGGACGACGAACGCCGCCTCCATGATCTCCGTAAGCGGGTACTCGCGAAGCTCGTCCTCCTCGAGCCGGGGGCCGGCGTCGAGCCGGACGGCCGTCGACAGCACCTGCCGCTCGGGGCGCCGCACCCGCAGGACATCGGCCATCGCGTCCGCGTAGAGCGCGGTGGCCTCGGGAACGCTGAGCGCCGAGACGAGCCGCGGACGGGCGAGCCGGGCAAGCGCAACCTGCGGGGCGACGATTACGAGTGCGAGCGGCGCGAATGCGAAGACTCCGAGCGGCGCGATTAGGAGCCAGACGAACACCCCGAGGAGGAACATCGAGAGAAACGCCGGGGCGAGGTCGAAGAACTCGGTCCGAATCAGCTGCCGTGGCCGGAAGCCGTAGTAGAACGAGGCGCAGAGCGGACGCGCGACGGTGAAGTTGACGGCGATCATGACCAAGCCCGCCGTGTACAGGGCGGGCGCGGTGGCGGCAGCCGAATCGGCGTCGGCGACGGCGAGAACGCCCGCGCCGGCAATTGTTGCGAGGGCGAAGCTCGACACGGTGGCGACAAAGCCAGGCGTAATCAGTGGCACCCGCCTGGTGACAACGCGGGCCATTACCTCTGGCACGAGCCAGATGAGAAATGCCGGGAACGGGCCCGCCAGCGCGAGAGCGAGCAACGCGAGGACGACACCGGCGTCGAAGAACCCCGCCGGTGGCAGCTTCAAGTTCGCCTCCGCGAGGTATGCGATGACGGCGAGGAGGGCAAGCGCCCCGAGCAAGCTGGAATCGCTCCAATCGGACGGCGGCTGGATCAGGGCATAGAGCGCAGCCGCCAACGCGAGCGAGCAGAGGTTGACGGCGATCGCCAGCCGAGCACGACTCGGCGCGGCGCCGTCCGGAATCCAGCGGCCCAAGACCGCGCAGACGCGCCTGCTTGCCTCACCTGCTACTTGGGCGCGGCGTGCCACCGTCGCGCATCCTACGCGATCGGCGACACCCCTGACGAAACTTCAGATAATCAGCCGGTGCGGTAGCCCATCACCGATCAAGCTACCAATAGCTACGGAAAGCTGCGGGGCGAAATTTCGGGTACGGGTGTGCGACTTTCCTGACGGACTTTCAGCCGAGGCGATCCGCGCTGAGCTGTGCTCCGTACGGGCCGCGCCCCGTCATCGACGCCGCGCCGCAGCGCGCGGCGAACGCGAGCGCCTCCTCCGGCGGGCGGCCGTCGGCGAGCGCGTAGGTGAGCCCGGCCGCGAACGAGTCGCCGGCACCGTAGGAGTCGACAGGCGGGCCGGGGAGCGGGGCGGCCGCCCATCGGAGCTCACGGCCGTCCGCGGCGAGCAGCGATCCGCCGGCGGCGCCGGCGGTGCTGACCACGGCCCGCGGCGGCGGCTCGATCTCGCCGGGGG
>JBKPNB010000253.1:0-3266 GCA_046732395.1 Actinomycetota bacterium
GAATTCGGCTACGGGGAAGAGCCCGACGTACTTAAGGACATCTCGATGCGGATACCGTCCGGCCGCGCGGTGGCCATAGTCGGTGCAACGGGGGCCGGCAAGTCGACGCTCGTCAGCCTTCTGCCGCGCTTCTATGACGTCCGCGAGGGCAGCGTGAGGATCGACGGCTACGACGACCGCGACGTGAAGCTCGCCGACCTTCGCAGCAAATTCAGCATCGTCCTCCAGGAGCCGCTCCTGTTCTCCGGCACGATCGCCAGCAACATCCGCTACGGCAAGCCGGACGCTTCGACCGAGGAGGTCATGGCGGCGGCGCAGGCGGCCAATGCCCACGACTTCATCTCGGCGCTGCCGAAGGGCTACGAGACCTTTCTTGGCGAGCGAGGGGCGATGATCTCGGGCGGCGAGCGGCAGCGGATCGCCGTGGCCCGCGCCTTCCTCCGCGATTCCCCGATCCTGATCCTCGACGAGCCGACCTCGTCGATCGACTCCCGCACCGAGTCAGTGATCCTTGAGGCGCTCGACCGCCTGATGGAGGGGCGGACGACGATCATGATCGCCCACCGGCTCTCGACGCTGCGAAGCGTCGAGGACATCATCGTCCTCGACCATGGTGAGATTGTCCAACGCGGCAGCCACGAGGAGCTGGTCGACGTGCCCGGGCTCTATCGCGAGCTGTGGGAAGCCCAGACCCGGGCGCGCGACGGCGCTCTGCGACCGCCGGCCACTACGAACGCCCTCCCCATATCGCCCCGCCGACCGGCGCTTGTCGCGGGGCCGTCGGTGGAGCAGCGGGCCATGCCGCGATCCGTCGCCCCCACCCTGGCACGGCCGAAGATCGTTCTCCTCGGAATGCTGACGAAGATCCCAGTTGGCGGGGTTGCCTGGCTGGTCAGGCATTATGCCGCCGGGTTCGAGCGGCTCGGGTTCGAGGTCCACTACGTCGAGGCCCACGCCCGGACGCCATCGATGTTCATGAAGGACCGCGACGACGGCGGCGCCGCCGACAGGGCCGCGGCCTACCTAGCCGAAATGGCCAAGCGATTCGGCCTCGAGAACCGGTGGGCGTTGCAGGCGCAGCACGAGAACGGGCGCTGCTACGGGATGAGCCGGGAGCAGCTCGATCGCCTCTACCGGGACGCCGCGCTGATCGTGAACATGCACGGTGGCACCCTGCCGCTTCCCGAGCACGTCGCGACCGACCGCCTCGTATTCCTCGGCACCGACCCCGTCGACGTCGAGGTCGAGGTGGCGCGGGGGGAGGAGCGCGCGATCGAGTTCCTCGATCAGCACATCGCCCACTTCACCTGGGGGCTCAACTACGGCAACACCGACTGCGAGCTGCCGTGGGCGCGTCCCTATTCGTTCGTGCCGTCGCCGCCGCCGGTGGTCCTCGACTTCTGGGAGAACGACGTGTCGCCGAACGGCGCGCCGTTCACGACGATCGGCAACTGGCGCCAGGACTTCCGCGAGGTCCGCTTTCAGAACCGGGTCTACCGCTGGAGCAAGCACCAGGAGTTCATGAAGATCCTCGACCTGCCGCTGCGGACGCGGGCGCCGATCGAGCTCGCGCTCGCGAGCTACGACGGCCGTGACCGGATGCTCTTGGCCGAACACGGGTGGAGGGTGCGCCCGGGCTACGAGCTCTCAAAGGACCTCGACACCTACCGCGACTACATCGTCGGCTCGGCCGGAGAGATCTCGGCCGCGAAGGAGCAGAACGTCCACTTCCGAACTGGCTGGTTCGGCGAGCGCAGCGCCTCGTATTTGGCTGCGGGGCGGCCGGTGATCGTCCAGGACACGGGCTTTGGGGCCGCTCTCCCAACCGGCGAGGGGCTCTTCGCGTTCACAGATCTCGATCAGGCGGCGGCGGCCGTCCGGGCGGTGCAGGCCGATCCTGAGGGTCATCGGCGCGCCGCCCGCGAGATCGCGCGCGAGCACCTGAGCCATGACGTCGTGCTCGGGGACATGCTCGACCACCTCGGGCTGAAGGCGCCGGCGCGCCCGCGCCGACCGGTCGCCGCGGGGGCGCCCGTTCAGCTTCCGGCCGAGCTGCCGCTCGACGGCAGCTCGGATGCTTCGCTGGAAGAGGAAGCAGCGGACTGCCTCCTCGCCCGACCGGTTCCCACCGTGAGGCCCGCCGCCCGGCCCCCGTTCGCCACCGTCATGGTACCGGTGCTCGGCGACCTCGCCACCGTCCGCCTCACCCTGGAGAGCGTCCTGGCCGACGCCGGCGAGCTGCCCTACGAGGTCGTCGTCGTCGACAGCGGCTCGCCGGAGCAGACCCGCCAGTACCTCGAGGTCCTCGCGGCCCGCAACCGTCACGTCCGCGTGATCCGAACGGAGCGCGACGTTGGTTTGGTCGCCGCCTGCAACCAGGCCCTCGGGGCGGCCAGGTGCGAGACCGTCGTCCTGCTCCGTGGAGGCGTCGTCGTTCCCCCGCGCTGGCTCAGCGCCCTTACCGCCCATCTCGACGACCCGGCCATCGGCCTCGTTGCCCCGAGCAGCAACCACGGCGGAGGCGGGGCTCGGCCCTCCTACGCCACCTATGGCGACATGGTGCAGTTCGCAAGTGAGCGTCGCGAGCGGCTCTCCGGGCGACCTCCGCGCGACGTCGACGTTCCCGGAGTGCTCTGCGTCGCGCTGCGCCGTGAGGTGCTCGATGCGGTCGGACCGTTCGACGAGCGGCTCGACATCGGCACCTTCCAGGTCGACTACGCCCGGCGCGTCCGCGACATGGGATACAGGGTCGTGTGCGCGGACGCCGTCTATGCCCACCGCATTCGCTCGCGGCCGGCAAGGCGTCCCGACCGGCGACCCGAGCATTCCTCCGCGGCGACGGTGCGGCGGGTCCAGGCGGCGGTCAGCCGCCACGTGCCGGCGGGCTCGACGATTCTCGTCGTTGGTGGCGACGACGATCGGCTGGCCGAATTCGACGAGCGCGAGGCGTGGCGTTTTCCGCCGCCTGAGGACGGGGGGCACCGCGGCCGCCATCCCTCCGAGGACGGGGAGGCGATCGCGCATCTCGAGCGGCTGCGGGAGCGCGGCGCCGATTACCTCGTGCTGCCGGCGACGAAGCTTTGGTGGCTGGATCGCTACCAGGGCTTCGCACGCCACCTCGACTCCTACCCCCGCGCCTACCTCGACCTCGACACAGCGATCATCTACTCGCTTGGCGCCGGCGAGAGCCCGCCGTTGGCGGGCGTCGCGGCGCCGCCCGCCGAGCGCCCGCGCGCGCTGCCGGCGCCGGGAGCGACGGCGGACTC
>JBKPNB010000254.1:0-3580 GCA_046732395.1 Actinomycetota bacterium
GGCGGCGCCTTCGCCGCGGACCGGCGCCGTCCCCCCGCGGCCGATCAGCGCCCGAGAGCGTCGCGAGCGCGCGCTGCTCGCGATGTGCATCGGCGAGCCGGCGCTGGGGCGGGAGTTCCTCGAGCGCCTGAGCGACGAGCACCTGTCGTCGGGCGTCGCCCGCCGGGCGCGGGCCTGGCTCGCCGACCACCTCGAGGAGCCGCTCGCCGGGCTCCCGCGCGACGACGACGAGCTCGTCGCCCTCGTCACCGACCTGGCGATGCGGGCCGAGCGCGAGCCGGCGAGCCGGGAGGCGATGGAGAACAACTTCCTCGAGCTCGACCTGCGCCTGGTCGAGGACCGGATCGCCGCCGCCGAGCGCGCCGGCGGGAGCCCGCCGGTCGAGCTTCAGCGACAGCGGGCGGCCCTCAAGGAGCGGGTCTTCGGCCGCGAGGCCGCCGCGCCGTAGGGCGCGTTAGAGAACGTTCTGCCGGCGGCGGCCGGGGCGACGGTCAGCCGCGGGCCCGTGTGGCGATCCCCGGGTAGTCGATCACCAGGCCGAGCTCGTCGTAGACGAGCTCGGAGCGGAAGTCGAAGGTGGGCGCGATGTAGTCGTAGCGCTCGGGACCGGTGCCGTCATCGATGCGCTCATAGCGCTGTTCGAGGCGCTCGACATCGAGTCCGAGCGCGCGCACCCAGGCGGCGGGCGCGTCCGCGGCATCGCCCGGCGCGAGCCGAAGGCGGCCGACGGGGAAGGCGTTCGTCAGCGCCGACGATTCGAGGTCGACGTCGAGGCAGCCCTCGAGCCGGGGCGCCGCCCGCCCGTCGACGAGCCAGCTCCCGCGGCAGTCGGCCTCGAGCAGCACCGAGCTGCTCCCGCGCGAGGATCGACTCCATACCCGGGCGGAACGGGTGCGCCAGCCATCGTCGAGCTCGATCGCGTAGCGGACGGCGAATGGCTCGCCGTCCTCGACGGCGGCCGTGTGCCCCTCGACCCGCAGGCCGCCATCGCCGGCGTCGAAGAAGGCGACCTCGAAGCCCTCGCGCGCGTCGCGGTGCCGCCAGGCGGCGTACGGCGGCAGGCGGAGCCGAGCCGGCATCTCGAGGCACGGTACGGGTTTGGGCTCGAGCGGCCCGCCGTGAGGCGCCGTCACGAATCGAACGCGCGTTCGCTTTTTCCGTCCGACCTGACCGGGAGAATCAGGCCTAATGGACCGCGATCTCCTCGAGCGCTACCTCATCGAAGGCCTCTCGCTCAGCGAGATCGGCATCCTCGTCAACCGCGATCCCTCCACCGTCGGCTACTGGATCAAGCGGCACAACCTAGTTGCGACCGGGCACGGCCGTCATGCGCCGAAGGGCGGGCTTCCGCGCCAAGAGCTGCAACAGCTCGTCGAGGCTGGCGCGACGCTCGAGACGATCGCCGAGCACCTCGACTCGAGTCCCTCAACCGTCCGCTACTGGATCGCCCGCTACGGGCTACCTCGCCCATACAAAGTCCGGCGCGAGGACATCGAACAGGCTCTGCGCGCCGGTGCTCGCACGATTCGGCGGCGCTGTAAGCGCCATGGTGAGACGGACTTCGTCATCGAGAACAGCGGACGGACCAGATGCAGACTCTGCCGGATGGACCGGGTGGCGGCATGGAGACGCCGCGCGAAGCAGGCGCTCGTCCGCGAGGCCGGAGGACGTTGCCGGCTATGCGGCTACGACCGCTGTATGGCGGCCCTCGAGTTCCACCACCTGGATCCCGAGCAGAAGTCGTTCGAGCTATCGCTCCGCGGCGTTACCCGATCGCTCGATTCTCTGCGCGCGGAGGCCGCGAAGTGTGTTCTGCTCTGCGCCAACTGCCACGCCGAGGTGGAGGTCGGATTCTCGAAAGTGGGATGACGTGAAGCTCCCCCGGGTGGATTCGAACCACCATTGCTCGATTAACAGTCGAGAGTCTTGCCATTAGACGACGGGGGATTTCTAGTACGCCTGTACTGGAACTGGCCAGACCGAGCGATTCTAGAGGCGAGTGCCTACCGAACAAGTACCCGCTCGACCAGCTCCGCGCCGCGCACTCGCCCGTCGTGCTCGCGGGCCCAGGCCGCCATGTCCGCGGCTCGCTTCGCGAACCGCGGCTCCCCGAGGATCCGCCGGGTGGCCCACCTGACTGGGCCGGGACCGACGAGCCGGCGGGGGATCGCGAGGCCGGCGCCCGCCCACGCAACCCGCGCGCCGTTCTCGGCCATGTCGCCGGCCGACCCACACGACAGCACCGGCGCGCCCGCCGCGAGCGCCCGCACCACGGTCCCGTGGCCTCCGTGGCAGATGACAAGCGCCGCCTCGGGCATGACCTGGCTGTAGGAGACCCAATCGACGACCCGCGCGTTCGCCGGCGCCTCGACCTCTGCCGCCGGGACCGCGCGGTTCGTCGTCGCCAGCACCCGCACCGGCTCGTCCGCCAGCGCCTCGAGCGACGCCCGAACCAACCGCGCCCCCCGATCCTTCGCCGTGCTCGGCGCCACCACGACCAGCGGCCGATCGCCGGGCGGCAGCTCGACATCCGGGTACGGCGTCTCGAAGACCATCGGCCCCGTCACTTGCACGTGCGCCGGCCAGCGCCGCGGGTACTCGAGCTGCGGCAGCGTCGCCACCAGCGCCAGCTCGCGGCTGATCCCGGCGTGAAGGCACGACGTCGGGGCGAGGCCGAGCTCGACCCGGGTGCGGTTCAGGTCCCGAAGCCCCTGCCGCAGCCCGGCGTCGAGGAGCGGCCGCGCCGCCCGCCACAGCCCCCGCCCGACCGCCGTCCGCGGTGGCATCGCCCCGAACCCGTAGAACGGCAGGCCGTCGTCTCCGACCGGATAGACGTGGGGGATCAGCGTCGCCCGCCGAACGCCGCGGAGCTCGGCCGCCAGCGCCGGCGCGCCGGTGAGGATGTCGCTCACCGCCAGATCCGGCGCCAAATCGTCGAGCAGCGGGACCAGGGCCCGCGCCGCGTCGGCGATCGACGGCACGTCCTCCGGCGGCGCCGCCACCCCCGCGAACGGCCGGTACTCCTGCGCGGCGACGAACTCGAGCCCCTCGTCTACTACCGCCTCGCGCCATCGCTCCCAGGTCTCGACCACCACCCGGTGGCCCCGGTCCCGCAGCCCGCGCGCGAGCGCGATCGCCGGCAGCGCGTGACCGGAGTCGCCGAACGCGGCGACCAGCAACCTCAGCTTCCGCGCGCCCATCCCGCCTGCAAGCTCCCGTGCCGTGCCCATCCGCGGGCCGTGCCGCCGCTCGCCGCCGCGCTATCCCTCCCCCCGTGCGACGGAGGGATCGAAACCCGGCCCAGCGCCTTCGCCTCGCGGTCGAGGCCCTTCCGCTCCCGACCCGCGAGGCGATGCTCCGCGGGGTCGACGCCAACCCGATCATCGTCGGCGCCTACGTCGATCGCGCCTCCGGCGGCATCTGTCCGATGCTCGCCGCCCACCGCAACGGCGGCCGCACCAGCCTCGCAAGCTTCGCCAGGGCCTGGGACCGCTACACCGGCGCCCGGCATCCGCGGCTCGCGACCCGCCGCGAGCTGCGGACGCTCCGGGCGCTCCTCGTCTCCAGCATCGCCTCCGAC
>JBKPNB010000255.1:0-5576 GCA_046732395.1 Actinomycetota bacterium
AGGTCGGCGCCGACCAGCGCAGCGCCTGCCTCGCGCAGCTCGGTGACGACGGCGCCGAGCGCGGCGCCGCCGCGGAGCGTCAGCGGCACAGCCTCGCCGAGGCCCTCCACACCCTCGTCCGTCGCGATCCGGATCAGCGCCATCTCGCGCCGCTCGAGCGCGCCGCGGGCGCTGACGTAGGGCTCGGCGAACCGCAGCGCGTAAGGAACCACCTCGACCGCGCGGACCCGCATCGCTAATGCCGCCTCCGGTGAACACGGCCAGAACGGATCGTGTTCGCGGGAGTCGGCATTCAGGCCGCCAGCAGGAGACCGACCGACGTGGCGACGCTGAACGCGCCGAGCAGCGCCCCGGTGCCGGCCAGGGCCCGGTTCAGCGCCGGCCCGTCGGTGCGGGTCAGCACCGCCCGCGCGGGGCGGATCGCGAGCGGCGCCGCGAAGAGCCCGAGCGTCGCCCACGACGGGCCACCGTCGGCGGCGAGGGTGATCAGCAGGGCGCCGAAGGCGGCGATCAGCAGGCCAACGTAGAGGCCGCGGGCATCGTCGCGGCCGATCCGGACCGCGAGCGTCCGCTTGCCGGCACGCCGGTCGGTGTCGATATCGCGGACGTTGTTGACGACGAGGATCGCGGTCGCCAGGCACCCCACCGCCAGCGAGAGCCCGAGCGGCAGCCAGTCGAGGTGCTCGACCTGGACGTAGTAGGAGCCGTTCACGGCGACGAGCCCGAAGAACAGGAAGACGAACACCTCGCCAAGGCCCTCGTAGCCGTACGGGCGGGGGCCGCCGGTGTAGAGAACGCCGGCCAGGATCGAGGCGGCGCCGACGGCGATGATCACGATTCCGGCGACCGTCGCCAGGTAGATTCCGGCCGCGACGGCGACCGCGAACGCGAGCCAGGTGGCGACCAGGACCCGGCGCGGCGCGACGAGCCCCGAGGAGGTGACCCGGACCGGCCCGAGGCGGTCGGCGGCGTCGGCACCGCGGCGGGCGTCCGAGTAGTCGTTCGCCAGGTTGGTCCCGATCTGGATGAAGATCGATCCGATCAGCGCCGCGACGAACGCGAGCCAGCGAAAGTCGGGCCCCTCACCAGCGTGAATCTCGTAGTTGGCCGCCGCGCTGCCGACGAGCACCGGTGCGATCGCCGCGGGCAGGGTCCGCGGCCGCGCGGCCATCAGCCAGAGTCTCACGGGCGCCTGGGGAACTTGGAAAAGTCGGGACGGCGACCCTCGACGTAGGCGTTGCGGCCCTCCTGCCCCTCCTCGGTCATGTAGAAGAGCAGCGTCGCGTCGTGGGAGAGCTGCTGGAGGCCCGTGAGCCCGTCCTCGGCGGCGTTGAAGCTCGCCTTCAGGAGGCGCAGCGCGAGCGGCGAGAGCCTCAGCATCTCCCGGCACCAGGCGACCGTCTCGCGCTCGAGCTCGGCGAGGGGGACGACCGCGTTGACGAGGCCCATCGCCGCCGCCTCCTCGGCCGAGTACAGCCGGCACAGCATCCAGATCTCCTTCGCCCGCTTCGCCCCGACCTGCCGGGCGAGGAGTCCGGCGCCGAAGCCGCCGTCGAAGCTCCCGACCCGGGGCCCGGTCTGGCCGAAACGCGCGTTGTCGGCGGCGATCGTCAGGTCGCAGACCAGGTGGAGGATGTGCCCCCCGCCGACCGCGTAGCCGGCCACCATCGCCACCACCGGCTTCGGCAGCCGCCGGATCTGGACGTGGAGATCGCCGACGTCGAGGCGGCCGACGCCCCGCTTGGCGACCTCGTCCTCGCCGATGTAGCCGTCGTCGCCGCGAATCCGCTGGTCGCCGCCGGCGCAGAACGCCTCGGGGCCGGCGCCGGTCAGGATCACCGCGCCGACCGCGAGATCGTCGCGGGCCCGAGCGAAGGCGTCGCGAAGCTCGGCGAGAGTCTGGGGGCGGAACGCGTTGCGCCGCTCGGGCCGGTCGATGGTGAGCTTGGCGATCCCGTCGCCGACCTCGTAGTGGATGTCCGAGTAACCCTCGCCGACCTCCCGCCACTCGATCGGCGCATAGAGCTCCTCGGTGGGCGGGGCGTCCTTGTGGCGAGCGGGCATCTCGACAATTATCTACGTCGATGGGCCACGGCGACCATCTTCATCGGTGCACCTAGACAACTGGCTCGCTCAGCGCGCGGCGACCTGCCCCGACCGGGTCGCGCTGATCGCCGACGGCGTCGAGCTCACCTACGCTGAGCTCGAGCGGGAGGCGGTCTCGGTCGCCCGCCGGCTCGCCGCCCGCGGGGCCCGGCGCGGCGCGGTGGTCGTGCTGGAGCTACCCGCCGGCCTCTCCTACGCGGTCTACCTCCACGCGCTGATGAAGCTGGGGGCGATCGCCTATCCGCTGAACACCAGGCTCAGGGACGGCGAGCGGCGGGCCGAGATCGAGCGCGCACAGGCGGCGCTGGTGCTGTCGGGGGGCGAGGGGACCCCGCTCACCGAGGCCGACCTGCCGCTACTCGGCGAGCACGACCTCGAGGCGCTCCACTGCCGGGTCCTGACCAGCGGGACATCCGGTCGCCCGCGCCCGGTGGGCCTCACCTACGGCAACCACCTGTGGAGCGCGGTAGGGTCGGCGTTCAACATCGGCGTCGAGCCGACCGACCGCTGGCTCTGCTGTCTGCCGCTCTACCACGTCGCCGGGCTTTCGATCGTGATGCGCTCGGTGATCTACGGGATCGGGGCGGTGGTCCACGACGGCTTCGACGTCGACGGGGTCGCCGAGTCGCTCGAGGGCGACGGCGTCACCCTCGTCTCGCTCGTCGCGACCCAGCTCAGCAGGCTGCTCGAAGCCGGGGTCGACCTGCTGCCGCTGCGCGCGGTGCTGGTAGGGGGCGGCCCGGTCCCGGTCGAGGTGCTGGAGGAGGCGATCGGCCGCGGCGCCACAGTCGTCCAGACCTACGGGATGACCGAGACGGCCTCGCAGGTGACGACGCTCGCCCCGCAGGACGCGGGCCGCAAGCTTGGCTCCGTCGGCCGGCCGCTCCTCACCACCCACCTGCGGATCCACCAGGGCGAGATCCTGGTCCAGGGCCCGACCGTCGCCCCCGGGGTCGCCGACGAGGACGGCTGGCTCCACACGGGCGACATCGGCCGGATCGACGAGGAGGGGTTCCTCTACGTCACCGACCGGCTCCGCGACGTGATCGTCACCGGCGGCGAGAACGTGATCCCGGCGGAGGTCGAGGAGGTGCTGTTGCGGCACCGCGACGTCGCCGACGCGGCTGCCGTCGGGCGGGCCGACGCCGAATGGCAAGAGGCGGTGGTGGCGGTGGTCGTCCCCCGAGGGGGGGCGCGCCTCGATGCCGACGAGCTCCACCGCCATTGCGCCGGCGCGCTCGCCGACTTCAAGGTGCCGAAGCGCTTCGAGTTCGTCGCCGAGCTCCCGCGGACCGCGTCGGGGAAGCTGATCCGCCGAGCGCTCCGCTGAGCGCTCGCCGCGCCGGCACCTGGGCTCATAGGCTCCCCGCATGACCAACGACGACATCTACTACGACCGCGACGCCGACCTCGCCCACCTCCGGGGCAAGACGCTCGCCATCCTCGGGTTCGGGTCGCAGGGCCACGCCCACGCCCTCAATCTCCGCGACTCCGGCTGCGAGGTCGTCGTCGGGCTCCGTCCCGACTCGCGGAGCCGCGCCGGCGCGGAGGATCAGGGGCTGCGGGTCCTCGACGTCGCCGATGCCGCCAGCGAGGGGGACATCGTGATGATCCTGCTCCCGGACGAGCGCCAGGCGGATGCCTGGGAGCGGGAGATCGCCGACGGGATCGCCGCCGGCAACCTGCTCATGTTCGCCCACGGGTTCTCGATCCACTACGGCGAGATCGAGCCGCCCGCCGGCGTCGACGTTGGCATGGTCGCTCCGAAGGGCCCCGGGCACCTCGTCCGGCGCCAGTACACCGAGGGACGCGGCGTCCCGTGCCTGATGGCGGTCGCCCAGGACGCGACCGGCAACGCGCACGACCTCGTCCTCGCCTACGCGAGCGGGATCGGCGGCGGGCGGGCCGGGGTCATCGCGACCACCTTCAAAGACGAGACCGAGACCGACCTGTTCGGCGAGCAGTCGGTGCTCTGCGGAGGCGTGACCGAGCTCGTCCGGGCCGGCTTCGAAACCCTGGTGGAGGCCGGGTACGACCCCCGCCTCGCCTACTTCGAGTGCATGCACGAGCTGAAGCTGATCGTCGACCTCATGTACGAGAACGGGATCCAGGGGATGCGGCACTCGATCTCGAACACCGCCGAGTATGGGGACATGACCCGCGGCAAGGTGGTGATCGGTCCCGAGGTCCGGACGGCGATGCGGAAGGTCCTCGCCGACATCCAGGCCGGCGAGTTCGCCCGCGAATGGATCGCCGAGAACCGCGCCGGCGCAGAGAGCTTCCAGCGCATGCGCGAGGAGGCCCAGGGTCATCAGATCGAGGCGGTCGGTGAGGACCTGCGCTCGATGATGCCCTGGATCAAGCGGCCGGAGAACTGACATCCGCGGTGGGGGCTAGGGTCGCGCGCCATGACAGAAGGCCAGAGCCCTGCCCCGCTGCCCCCGCCCCCGAGCGAGCCGCCCTCGGAGCCGCCTCCGCCTCCGCCTGGGTACCAGCCGCCCGCGCCCGCGCCGCCGGTTGGTGGGTGATGCCGGCCAGGACCGGCTGCAAATCCCAAGTGAGCGACTACTCGCCCAGGACCTTGATCACCAGCCGCTTGCGGCGGCGGCCGTCGAACTCGCAGTAGAAGACCTGCTGCCACGGGCCGAGGTCGAGGCGGCCATCGGTGATCGGCAGCACGACCTGGTGGTGGACGAGGAGGTTCTTGAGGTGGGCGTCGCCGTTGTCCTCGCCGCCGGCATGGTGGCGGTAGTCGCCTGGGTCGGGGGAGAGCTGGCGGGCGACGTCGTTCGCCGGCTCGGTCCAGCTCGGGGGCGCGACCTTGTCGAGCCACTCGAGCGTGTCCGCGTGGAGGCCCGGCTCGTCGTCGTTGACCCAGACCCCGGCCGTGATGTGCATCGCGGAGACCAACGCCATCCCCTCGGCGACGCCGGCATCGTCGACGGCGGCCTGGACGTCCTCGGTGATCCTGATCAGCTCCCGCCGATCCTCCGTCTCGAAGGTCATGTATGCGGTGTGCGAGGTCATCCGTCGTCGAGTCTATGCGTGCACGTCACGGGTCCACGAGCCGCCGTCCCACCAGCGAAGGCGGGCGCGCCCGAGCGGGTCCGGGTACCAGGCCGGCGGCGCAGCCCCCGCTTCGGGCTCGGTTGCGGCGAGCGCCGGCGTAGCGCTGCGGATGCTGGCGAGGCTCTCGCGGCGATTCTGGACGTACATCAAGAAGACGATCGCGCCGAACGTCCCGACCGCGCTCGACCACCAGAAGTACGAGAGCCCGAGCGCCCGGCGGTCCTCGTAGACCTGGACCGCGAGCACGATCTGGGGGGCGAACCCGAGGATCCAGGCGGGGGTGAGAAGGAGGACGAACGAGGCGACGAGGGCGACGATCCCGACCGCCGGCCTGAAGATCCACTCCGGGGGCGGGGCGGGCTCGCGCGGCGGGCCGATCAGCCAGACCCAGAGCCGCTGGG
>JBKPNB010000256.1:0-13954 GCA_046732395.1 Actinomycetota bacterium
CAGCGGAGCGGCTGGGTGCGCTGACCTCGAAGCCGATGCTCTACGTGGCGAACGTCGCCGAGGGTGAGGAGGAGCCGCCGGCGGACCTCGCCGCGCACGCCGCCGAGCGCGGCGCGGTCGCGGTCGCCGTCAGCGCCCGCATCGAGGCCGACCTCGCCGAGCTCGACGACCCCGCCGAGGCGGCCGAGCTGCGGACCGAGCTCGGGATCGGGGAGGCGGGGCTCGAGCGGGTGGTCGCCGCGGCCTGGCGGCTCCTCGACCTGATCACGTTCTTCACCGCTCACCGGGGGAAGGAGGCGATGGCTCGAGCGCTGCGGCGCGGCGGCACGGCCTGGGAGGCGGCGGGGAAGGTTCACACGGACATGCAGGCGCAGTTCGCGAGGGCCGAGGTGATCGGGTGGGAGGAGCTGGTCGAGGCCGGGGGCTACGCGCCCGCGCGCGAGCGGGGGCTGCTGCGGATCGAGGGCCGCGACTACGTCGTCGCCGACGGGGATGTGGTCACGATCCGTTTCTGAGCGAATCACCGATCCGCGCCGACGACCCACTAGGGTGCCGTCGATGCGCACCGAGCCCCGGTTCCCGGCCGTTGCGGACGACGCCGGGCACTACGAGAGCTTCTACATCAAGGCGACCCGCCCGGGCGGAGGGCGGGGCGTTTGGATTCGCTACACGGTCCACAAGGCCCCCGGCGCCGCCCCGGCGGCCTCGCTGTGGCTGACCTACTTCGACGCCGAAGCCGACGGGCCGCGGGCCGCGAAGGCGACGGTCTCCTCGGCCGAGCTCGGCACCCCCGAGGGCGCCTTCATCCGGATCGGCGAGGCGGTCCTCGAGCCGGGGCGGGCGCGCGGCTCGATCGCGACACCCGAGCTCAACGCGAGCTGGGACCTGGCCTTCGAGGAGGGCGCCGAGCCGCTGCGCCACCTGCCCTACGAGCGCCTCTACCGGACCCGGCTCCCGCGAACGAAGTTCCTGAGCCCCTACCCGGCGACGACCTTCGAGGGCGAGCTGGCGATCGGCGGCGAGCGCGTCCCAATCGCCGGGTGGCCTGGCATGGTCGGCCACAACTGGGGCGCCGAGCACGCCGAGCGCTGGGTCTGGATCCAGGGCTCGGACCTCGGCGGCCGCCCCGGCGACTACATCGACTTCGCGGCCGGGCGGATCAAGATCGGTCCGTGGAGGAGCCCGTGGGTCGCGAACGGGCAGATCGTCCTCGATGGCGAGCCGCGCCGGCTCGGCGGGTTCGATCGCATCTATGGGACCGAGATCGCCGAGGAGCCGACCGGCTGCGAGTTCGCGCTGCCGGGCAGGAACGTCGCGCTGCGGGGCCGGGTCGGGGCGCGAAAGAAGGACTTCGTGGCCTGGGTCTACGCCGATCCGAAGGGCCCGGAGCACAACACGCTCAACTGCTCGATCTCCGACCTCCAGCTCACCGTCGAGCGGCCCGGCCATCGGGCCGAGACGATCGAGGTCGAGGCCGGCGCCGCCTACGAGTTCGGGAGCCACGACACCGGCCACGGCATCCCGCTCCAGCCCTACGCGGACGGCGTGTAACTACCAACCGGAATTAGCTGGTTATAATGTGGGCGCGAATGGTTTTTCCAACGCCATGGTCACCTCGAGCCTCAAGTCAGCGCCGCGCCACCTCGCGACACGGCTTCTCGGCCACGAGCTCGACCGGCGGCTGGCGGCCGGCGAGCACGACGACCGCGGCGGACAGCTTGCCGAGCGGGCCCGGTTCCTGACCGGAGCCCGGACCCGCGAGCGTCTCGCCAGGTCGCTGCGGGAGATCGTCGGCGCGGCCGACGAGCCGCCGCGCCTCGCGGGCAGCGTCCCGCTGGCGCGGGCCGAGGTGAGGGCGGCGGCATACGAGCTCCGGCTCCTCGCCACCCGTCTCCAGGCACCAGCCCCCGTCGACCCCCGCGGCGTCGCCGAGGTCCGGCTTTTGCTCACCGACGGCAGCGGGCCCCTCTACAACCGCCGGAGCGAGACGCCGCTCGACGTCGCCGCCGCCGCGGCGCGGGGCGCGCTCGCCCCCGCCGAGTCCGCCTCGGTGCCCGTCAGCGAGGCCGTCGAGGGGCGGACGGGGCGACGCCGCCCCCCGGGACGGCCCTCCCCGCCGGCTTCACCGACGCGCTGGTCTTCACCGCGCCGCCGACCCGCTTGAAGCGCTCCCAGGTGCTCATCAGCCCCAGGCGCCCCTCGAGCGTGGGGCCCGACACCCGAGAGCTGCCGCGGCTGCCGACGACGCGGGCGTAGACGATCCTGGGCGAGACCCCGTGCTTCAGGACCTCGATCCGCTTGAGGCGGCCCGAGAAGAGGCCCGAGAGCTCGGAGGCCATCGTCCCCGCCGGCAGCGTTCGCCTCCAGGTGTGGTACGGGGAGAGCTTGTCGTAGGGGTCCTTGACCCCCACCAGCCAGGGCTCCGGCGTGGCGCCGATGAAGGCGAACTGCAGGTCCTCGGTGTGCCCGCCGGACGTCGAGGAGTAGTAGGTGGTGACGGGCCGGCCGCGGTAGGTGACCACCTTGCCCTTGCTGGCGTGGACGGCGCGGTCCGTCGCCGGCGTCTCGGTCCCCTTGCCGCCGTAGACCTGGCTGCGGGTGTCGTCGTAGACGTCGAAGCTCCCGTGGCCGGGGCTCGCGATCGCGAACGTGCGGGCGGCGACCGCCTCCGTCCGCAGCGCCGGCTGCGGCCAGCTCGCCGGGAACTCGTTCGGGACCACGCCCTCGACGTAGCCCTCGAGCGTGACCCTGTTGATGAGGTCGATCCCGCCGCCCCGACGGGCGACGATCCGGCCGCGGTAGGTGCCGCGGTCGAGCACGTGGATCGGCCCGCCGGAGGCGGCGCCGGTCCGCCCGCACGACCTGACCGCCCGCCCGACCTTGTTGGCGAGCGCGACCCCGTTGCCGGCGGCGACGAACTGGTAGGCGTCGCGCGGGTTCAGGTGCACCCCGCAGGCAGCGTTCGCCTTGCTGAAGCGGACCGAGGCGAGGCCGGAGCCGAGCAGGACCTTGACGTGCCGGCCGCGGACATGTCCGAGCTTGGTGTGCTGGTAGTAGCGGGCGAGGATCTGCCGGTACTCGCTGCCGTGGCGGGCGAGGCCGTAGGCGCCGTAGGCGCTCATCCCCACCCCGTGGCCGAAGCCGCGACCGTTGATCACGAAGCCGGCGCCGCCGGCCGCCGCCGGCGCCGCCAGCGCGGTCGCGCCGAGCGCAAGCGCGAGCGCGGCCGTGCGCCTTGCCGTACGAGCTCTCAGCATCTTCCTTCCAACACCGCTTCGCCGCCGACGTCGCGGTTCGACCACGGCCGAATGTCCCCTCCCGGCGCACGACCGCGTGCGGAGGCTGGGCGCGGGTACCCTGGCAAGAAGACCCTGGAAGCGAGGTGGAGATGAGCATCGCGACGGAAGAGCAGGCGGTCGTCGAGTCGGTCCCGAAGGAGCTCTACATCGGCGGCGAATGGCGCCCGGCGAGCGGCGGTGAGCGGTTCGCCGTCGAGGACCCGGCGACCGGTGAGACGCTCTGCGAGATCGCCGAGGGGACACCCGAGGACGCCGTCGCGGGGCTCGACGCCGCGGTCGCCGCCCAGGCCGAATGGGCGGCGACGCCGCCGAACGACCGGGGCGAGATCCTCTGGCGGGCGTTCGAGGCGCTGCGCGAGGCGACCGACGACCTGGCGCTGCTGATGACGCTCGAGATGGGGAAGTCGCTCGCCGAGTCGAAGGCCGAGATCGCCTACTCGGCCGAGTTCTTCCGCTGGTTCTCCGGCGAGGCTCTGCGGATCAGCGGCACCTACAAGGTCGCCGGCAATGCCCAGAGCCGCGTGCTCGTCATGCGCCAGCCGGTCGGGCCCTGCTTCTTCATCACCCCCTGGAACTTCCCGATGGCGATGGGGACGCGAAAGGTCGGCCCCGCGATCGCCGCCGGTTGCACGATGGTCTGGAAGCCAGCCCAGCTCACCCCGCTCTCGGCGCTCGCGCTGACCAAGCTGCTGGAGGACGCCGGCCTGCCGCCGGGCGTGCTCAACATCGTCACCAGCTCCTCGTCGGGCTCGGTCGCCGCCCCGGTGATCTCCGACCCGCGGCTTCGCAAGCTCAGCTTCACGGGATCGACCGAAGTCGGCCGGAAGCTGATCGAGCAGTCGGCGGAGAACGTCCTCAAGGTCTCGATGGAGCTGGGCGGCAACGCGCCGTTCTTGATCTTCGACGACGCCGATCTCGACGCCGCCCTCGAGGGGGCGATGCTGGCGAAGATGCGGAACATCGGCGAGGCCTGCACGGCCGCCAACCGCTTCCACGTCGCCGGCCGCGTCGCCGACGAGTTCGCCTCGCGGCTCGCCGAGCGGATGGACTCGCTGACCGTCGGACGGGGGACGGAGGAGGACACCGACGTCGGCCCGCTGATCGACGACGACCAGCGCTCGAAGGTCGCCGAGCTCGTCGAGGACGCGGTCGCCAAGGGCGCGAGTGCGGTGGTCGGGGGGCGGGCGATCGACGGCGCCGGCTACTTCTACGAGCCGACGGTGCTCGGCGGCGTCACCCCCGACGCGCGGGTGCTGAAGGAGGAGATCTTCGGCCCGGTCGCCCCGGTCGTCCCGTTCGACTCCGAGGAGGACGCGATCGCCGCCGCCAACGACACCGAGTACGGCCTCGTCGCCTACGTCTTCACCCGCGACCTGAAGCGCGCGCTGCGCGTCTGCGAGGACCTCGAGACCGGAATGATCGGCCTCAACCAGGGGATGGTCTCGAACGCCGGTGCCCCGTTCGGCGGCGTCAAGCAGTCGGGCATCGGCCGCGAGGGCGGCACCGAGGGAATCGACGAGTACCTCGAGACGAAGTACGTGGCGGTGAATCTCTAGGGGGCCGGGCGGAGGAACTGCCGCCGGCCGTCACTCCAGCCACTCCGTCTCCATCCGCGCGACCGGATGGATGTTCACCGAGCGGTAGCCCTCGCTCCTGACCACAAACTTGTGGGGCACTCCGGCTGGCGCGACGAGGATGTCGCCGGCCCCGGCGTCGATCGTCTGCTCGCCGACGGTGAACGTCGCCTCGCCGGCTTGGACGATGAAGACCTCCTCGTAGGGATGGCGATGAAGCCTCGGACCGGACCCCGGGGCCGGGTGGTTGACGAAGAACGACACGTTCGCGTCGTGCTTGTGCCCCTCGAAGGTCTCGGAGCTCTCGCTCGCGCGCAGGTCCTCGACCCGAATCCGCCGTGCGACCGGCATCGGTGGGCGACTACCGCCCGAGCAGCGCCGACAGCAGCCCGCCCTGGGAGTGGCGCTTCTCGAGGTAGCACTGGTGGTACTCCTCCGCGCGCCAGAAGGTCGCGGCGGGCTCGATCTCGGTGACGATCGGCTTCCGGAACCGATCCTGGTAGCGCTCGATCAGCTCGCGGACGGTCTCGGCCTGCTCGTCGGAGTGGGCGAAGACCACGCTTCGATACTGGAAGCCGATATCGGGGCCCTGGCGGTTGCGCTGGGTTGGGTCGTGGATCTCGAGCAGGTACTTGCTGACCAGATCCTCGTAGCTCACCTGGTCGGGGTCGAATGTGACCTCGCAGACCTCGGTGTGCCCGGTGGTCCCGGTGCAGACCTGCTCGTAGGTCGGGTTGTCGACGTGGCCGCCCTCGTAGCCGACGGCGGTATCGACGACGCCGGGGGTCTCGCGGAACACGGCTTCGACCTGCCAGAAGCAGCCGGCTCCGAACGTCGCCTTCTCGGTCCTGTTCTCGGTGGGGGTGATTCCGTTCTCACTCATATGAATTGGTCGATTCGCCGGGGTTGACGTTACGCCCGATGCGGGTGCGCCATCCCGTGATAGTCGAGCGCCCGCTCGACCGTCTCCTCGTCGACGCCGTGGGCGAGCGCGACCTCGCGCAGCGTCCGCCCCGACTCGGCCGCCTCCTTGACGATCTCCGTCGCCCGGTCGTAGCCGATGTGAGGGTTGAGCGCGGTCGCCGCCGCGAGCGTCGACTCCGCGTGGCGCTGGGTGGCCTCCTCGTTCGCCTCCACCCCTCGGATCGCCCTCTCGTCGAGCAGCGTCGCGGCGGCGGTGAGGAGCTTGATCGAGTCGAACAGATTGCGGGCGATCAGCGGCACCCGGACGTTGAGCTCGAACTGACCCTGCATGCCGGCGACCGTGATCGCGACGTCGTTCCCGATCACCTGGTCGGCGACCTGGATCACCACCTCCGGGATCACCGGATTGACCTTCCCGGGCATGATCGAGGACCCCTTCTGGAGCTCGGGGAGCCGGATCTCGGCGAACCCGGCGCGCGGGCCCGAGCCCATCAGCGCTAGGTCGTGCGAGATCTTGTTGAGCGAGACGGCGACCACCTTGAGCGCGCCAGAGAGCTCGACGAGGGCGTCGCGGTTGCCCTGCGCCTCGAATGGGTCCGCCGGCGCCAGGATCTCGAGCCGGCTGTCGCGGGCCAGCAGGGCCCGCACCCGGCCCGCGAACTCGGGATGGGTGTTGAGCCCGGTCCCTGTGGCGGTGCCGCCGAGCGGGATCTGGCCGACGTGACCGAGCGTCGCGCGGATCCGCTCGGCACCGAGCCTGATCTGGGCTGCGTAGCCCGAGAACTCCTGTCCCAGTGTGACCGGGACGGCGTCCATCAGGTGGGTGCGGCCGGCCTTGACGACGTCGGCGAACTCGTCGGCCTTGGCTGCCAGCGACTCGGCGAGCCCCTCGAGCGCCGGCAGCAGCGCGTCGGTGACCTCGTCGAGCGCGGCCAGGTGGACCGCCGAGGGAAAGACGTCGTTCGACGACTGCCCCATGTTGACGTGGTCGTTGGGGTGGGCCTCGTCGCCGGCGAGGGCGGCGATCACCTCGTTCGCGTTCATGTTCGACGAGGTGCCCGAGCCGGTCTGGAAGACGTCAATCGGGAACTGGTCGTCGTGCTCGCCGGCGGCGATCGCGTCGGCGGCGGCGGCGATCCGCTCCGCGAGCTCGCCGTCGAGGAGCCCGAGCTCGGCGTTCACCCGCGCCGCGGCGGCCTTGATCCGCCCCAGCCACCGGATGACGGGCGTCGGGACCGGGTTGCCCGAGACCGGGAAGTTCTCGACCGCCTTGCGCGTCTCCGTGCCCCAGAGCTCGTCCCGCTCCTCGGCTACCGACATCTGATCCTCCGTCTCCGTCTCTTCGCGTGGCTCACAGTCAGCGTATCTACCTCCGCGCGAGTTCCGCCCCACCTTTCCCAGCGCTAACTTCAACGCATGGAAACCGCCGCCAAGGCGCTTCTGATCGCTGCCGGCGTCCTCGCCACGCTCGGGCTCGTCCTGCTCGTCGCGTCCCGGCTCGGAATCGGGCGCCTGCCCGGCGACCTCGTGATCCGCAGGGGGAACTTCACGCTCTACGCCCCGATTGGGCTGATGATCGTCGTCAGCCTGGTGGCGACGATCGTGCTCAACCTGATCGCCCGGCGCTAACCAGCCCGATCCCGGCGATGGGCCGATTGAGACAATCCGCGGCCCGATGCCCAGCCTTCGACCGGTAGACCCCAAGCAGTCGTTCCCCGAGCTCGAGGAGCGAATCCTCGAGCGCTGGCGCGAGCGCGACATCTTCCACCGCTCGCTCGAGCGCCGGGCCGATGCTCCGGTCTGGAGCTTTTACGAGGGACCGCCGACGGCCAACGGTAGGCCCGGCGCGCACCACGTCCTCTCCCGCGTCTTCAAGGACATCTATCCCCGCTACCGCACGATGCGCGGCTACCGCGTGCCGCGGAAGGCGGGCTGGGACTGCCACGGCCTCCCGGTCGAGCTCGAGGTCGAGCGCGAGCTCGGGATCACCTCGAAGGAGGAGATCGAGGCCTACGGGATCGCCGAGTTCAATGCCCGCTGTCGGGAGTCGGTCTTCCGCTACGTCGCCGACTGGAACCGGCTGACCGAGCGGATCGCCTTCTGGATCGACCTCGACGACGCCTACGTGACGATGAGGAACGACTACATCGAGTCGGTGTGGTGGGTGCTGCGGAAGATCTGGGACGACGGCCGGCTCTATGAGGCGCACAAGGTCGTCCCCTACTGCCCGCGGGATGGGACGGCGCTGTCGAGCCACGAGGTAGCGCAGGGCTATGAGGACGTCGAGGACCCGTCCGTCTACGTGAAGCTACCGGTCGTCGAGCCCGCGCCGTCGGACGAGATCCCGGAGACCCCGGTGCGGCCCGGCGACAACCTGCTGGTGTGGACGACGACGCCGTGGACCCTGATCTCGAATGCGGCGGTCGCGGTGGGGCCGGAGATCGAGTACGTGCGGGCGCGCATCGGCGAGGAGTACTACATCGTCGCGCGTGACCTCGCCGAGCGGGTCTTCACCGACCCCGCCGCCCCCGGACGCGAAGCGGAGCAGGCGGCGGGCTTTGATGTTGTCGCCCACTTCCCGGGCTCGGCGCTGGCCGGGACCCGCTACGAGCCGCCCTTCACCTACATCGCCGACTACGGCCCACGCGGCCACACCGTGCTGGAGGCCGACTTCGTCACGACCGACGACGGCACCGGCCTCGTCCATACGGCGATCGCGTTCGGCGAGGACGACTTCGCGCTCGGCGAGCGCTACGGGATCACGCTCCAGAACCCCGTCCGCCTCGACGGGACCTTCGACGAGCGCATCACCGACTTCGCCGGCCGGTTCGTGAAAGACGCCGACGACGACATCGTCGAGGCGCTGCTGGCGTCCGGGCGACTGTTCCGCGCCGAGCGCTACCAACACTCCTACCCGCACTGCTGGCGCTGCGGGACGCCGCTGCTGTACTACGCGAAGTCGAGCTGGTACGTGCGGACGACCGACGTCCGCGACCGAATGCTGGCCGAGAACGAGGCGACCGGCTGGCGGCCGGAGCACATAAAGCACGGACGGTTCGGACGGTGGCTTGAGGGCAACGTCGACTGGGCGCTCTCGCGCGAGCGCTACTGGGGGACGCCGCTGCCGATCTGGGAGTGCACCGCCGAGGGCTGCGAGGAGCGTCTCTGCGCCGGCTCGATCGCCGAGCTCCGCGAGCGCGGCGGCGAGGTCCCCGACGACCTCCACCGCCCCTACATCGACGATGTCGTGCTTCGCTGCGAGGCGTGCGGCGGCGAGATGCGCCGGGTGGCGGTGACGATCGACGCCTGGTTCGACTCGGGGTCGATGCCGTTCGCGCAGTTCCACTATCCGTTCGAGGGCCGCGAGCTCTTCGAGGAGCGCTTCCCGGCCGACTTCATCAGCGAGGCGATCGACCAGACCCGCGGCTGGTTCTACTCGCTCCTCGCTGTCTCGACGCTCGCCTTCGATCGCTCCTCGTACCGCAACTGCGTCTGCCTGGGCCTGATCCTCGACCCCGAGGGACAGAAGATGTCGAAGAGCCGCGGCAACGTCGTCGACCCGTGGGAGGTGCTGGACCGCCACGGAGCCGACGCGTTTCGCTGGTACCTGCTGACCGCGCAGCAGCCGTGGGCCGGGTACCGGTTCTCGGTCGAGACGCTCGGCGAGAGCGTCCACGGGTTCTTCAACACGCTGTGGAACACGTACCGGATCTGCGTGCTGTACGCGCGGGCGGAGGGGCTCGGGGCTGAGGATCTCGTCGGCAGGTGGCAGGTGGCAGGTGGAGCGGCGGCACTCGAGGACCTCGACCTGTGGGCGTTGTCGCGGTTGCAGCGGACGATCGCCGAGGTGATCGAGCGGATGGACGACTTCGACTGCACCGCCGCCGGACGCGCGATCGCCGGCTACGTCGACGAGCTCTCGAACTGGTACGTGCGGCTCTCGCGGCGCCGCCTCTGGGAGGGGGACCGCGCCGCCCTCGCCGTCCTCCGTCATTGCCTGATCGAGGTCGCGAAGCTGCTCGCGCCGTTCGTCCCGTTCGTCGCCGACGAGATCTACACCAACCTGGAGGGCGAGGACGCCGCCCGCGGCTCCGTCCACCTCGCCGACTTCCCCGAGGTCGACGAAACCCGCATCGACGGCGGGCTCGAGGCGGCGATCGAGGCGGTGCGGCGAACGATCGAGCTCGGCCGCGCCGCGCGGGGGGACTCACGAATCAAAATCCGCCAACCGCTCCGGCGGGCGGTCGTCGTCGCGACCGAGGCCGAGCGTGAGGCGATCTCGACCCACGCCGACCTCGTCATGGCCGAGCTCAACGTCAAGGAGCTCGACTTCGTCTCCGAGGAGGCGGAGCTCGTCCGCTACCGCGTGAGGCCGAACTACCGCGCGCTCGGCCCGCGGTTCGGGAGCCAGATGCCGCAGGTCGCGGCGGCGGTCGACGCGCTCGACGCGGCCAAGGTGGCGGCGGCGCTCGGTGACGAGCGCGAGGTGGGGGTGAACGTCGGCGGCCACGAGCACGCCCTCGGCCGCGACGAACTGACGCTGGTGATGGAGCCGCTCGACGGCTACCAGGTCGAGGCGGCCGCCGGGCACGCGGTCGCGCTGGCACTCGAGATCGACGACGAGCTTCGCCGCGAGGGCCTCGCCCGCGAGGTCGTCCACGCGATTCAGAATGCGCGCCGCGAGGCGGGACTCGACGTCAGCGACCGGATCTCGCTCGAGCTCGGCGGCGACGAGGAGCTGATCGCCGCCGCCCGGGCCCACGCGGACTACGTCAGCGGTGAGACACTCGCCACCTCGATCTCCTTCGACTCGCCCCAGGGCGCCGCCGAGGCCAGCATCGACGGCCGCGAGCTCCGAATCTCGATCACGAAGGCCTGAGTGGGCGGGGCGTGAGGCACCGCGCGAGCGAACCTTCCGAGCGGCAGGCGGCGCACGCGCCGCCGTCGCCGCGAGGGGTGAGCGAGGGCGGGTGCCTTACGGCCCGCCCCTCGGTCTAGGCGAGCGCCGGCTCGAGCTCGGACTCGAGGCGGCGCTTCGGCATCGCCCCGATCACCCGCTTGGCCTCCTGCCCACCCCGAAACAGGATCAGGGTCGGGATCGAGAGCACCTCGTAACGGGCGGCGGTCTGCTGGTTCTCGTCGACGTTAAGGCTGACGACGCGCAGATCGTCGCGCTCGGCGTCGATCTCCTCGAGGATCGGATGGACGACGCGGCACGGCCCGCACCAGGGGGCCCAGAAGTCGACCAGCACCGAGGACTCGGACTCGAGGACCTCCGACTGGAAGGTGGCGTCAGTTACGTCGGGGAGCTTGCCTGTCACGTCGGTCTCCTAGATGGACGAGGGGTATGGCCAATACTATACATACTGAAGTAACGGCGAAGGCGGAAACGTTACGTGCCGGCACGGGGGCGCGACGGCGCCCGTGGAGCATAGGCGTCATGGCGGCCGCGAAGTCGCATCGCCGGAACCCGGAGCGCGGCCTCGAGCACGATCCTCGAGCTCATCTTCGACTCGCCGACGCGCCGATCGGAGAAGACGATCGGAACCTCGGCGACGCGGAATCCCGCCTTGATCGCGCGATAGGTCGTTTCGACCTGGAAGGCGTAACCCTGGACCGGGATCGATTCGAGGTCGATCGCCTCGAGCACCCGCCGGTGGAAGACCTTGAAGCCGCCGGTGAGATCGCCGACGTCGACGCCGAGAAGCGTCCTGGCGTACGTGCTGCCCCCGCGGCTGATCGCCCGCCGGAGCGGCCCCCAGTCGGCCACCCCACCGCCCGCTACGTACCGCGAGCCGAGCACCAGGTCGCTGCGCTCGGCGGCGGCCAGCAGGCGCGGCAGGTCGGCCGGATCGTGCGAGAAGTCGGCGTCCATCTGCGCGACGAGGCCGGCGCCGCCGTCGAGCGCGCGGCGGAAGCCGTCGATGTATGCAGGGCCGAGCCCCTCCTTGGCGGGCCGATGGAGGACCTCGACGTCGGAGGAGACGGCGGCGATCCGGTCGGCGATCTCGCCGGTGCCGTCGGGCGAGGAGTCGTCGACGATGAGCAGCCGGCGCTCCGGCGGCAGGTTCTCGAGCGCGGCCGCGACGATCGCCTCGATGTTCGAGGCCTCGTCGTAGGTGGGGATCACGAGCCAGGCGCTCGACGGGGCGGACATCGCCCAAATCTAGACAGCGGTTTCTGAAAGGGGAGTGAGCGATTCCTGAAACTAGAGTGAAGGCGACCGTGCGAAACGCCGAGATCGCCGAGGCCCTCTCCGATCTGGCGACGCTGTACGAGCTCGACGGCGCCGTCCGCTACCGGGTCCTCGCCTACCGCGAGGCGGCGCGGGTCGTCCGCCAGAGCCCGACCTCGGTCGCCGAGCTCGCCCGCGAGGGCCGCGCCACCGAGCTGCCCGGGATCGGCAAGACGCTCGAGGGGAAGATCCGGTCGCTGGTCGAGACCGGCGAGATCCCGGCGATGACGAAGCTCCTCGCGAAGTTCCCTGCGTCGCTGATCGAGGTCACCAAGGTCCCCGGAGTCGGCGCCAAGACCGCGCGGCGGCTCTACGACGAGCTCTCCGTCACCTCGCTCGACGACCTGCAGGCCGCCGCGGAGGGGGAACGGATCCGCGGTCTGCGCGGCCTCGGACCGAAGGTCGAGGAGAACGTCCTCGCCGCGCTCGGCAAGCTCGCCGACGGCGGCCCGTCGGAGCGGCTCCTGCTCTCCGAGGTGCTGCCGGTGGCAAGCGACCTCGCCGGCGCGCTCCGCGACCACCCGGCGAGCGTCGAGGTCGAGGTCGCCGGCTCGGCGCGGCGGCTGGCCGAGACGTGCAAGGACATCGACCTGATCGCCACCGCGAGCGATCCGGTCGCGCTCGGCCGAGCGCTCGGCGAGCATCCGCTCGTCGCCGTCGCCGGCACCCCACGAGAGTCGGGCGTCCGGGTCACCACCCATAACGGCGTCAAGGTCGACCTGCGGATCGTCGTTCCCGACGCCTACGGGAACCTCCTCCAGCACTTCACCGGGTCCGCCGAGCACAACATCCAGCTTCGTGAACGCGCGGTGGCGATGGGGCTCTCCGTCTCCGAGCACGGAATCGCCGACGTCGAGGACGGCGGCGTCGCCCGCTACCGGACCGAGGCCGAGGTCTACGAGCGGATCGGCCTCGCCTACATCGAGCCGGAGCTGCGCGAGGGAACCGGGGAGATCGCCGCCGCCGCCGCCGGGACGCTCCCGGAGCTCGTCTCCGCCGCCGACATCCGCGGCGACCTTCACTGCCACACGACGCTCTCGGACGGGAAGGCGTCGCTCGATCAGATGGCGGCCGCCGCCCGCGAGCGCGGCTACGCCTACCTCGCGGTAACCGACCATTCCGCGAGCCACGGGTTCGGCAACCACGTCACCCCGGAGGAGCTCGAGGGAAGGATCGTCGAGGTGCGGGAGTGGAACGCCTCGGCGCCGGGCGGCTTTCGCCTGCTCGCCGGGTCGGAGGTGAACATCCACCCCGACGGCAGCCTCGACTACGCCGACGAGCTGCTCGTCGAGCTCGACTGGGTGGTTGCGAGCGTCCACAGCTCGTTCCGGAGCTCGGCGGCGGCGATGACCGAGCGGGTCATCACCGCGATCGAGCATCCGCTCGTCGACTGCATCGGCCATCTCACCGGCCGCCTGATCGGCCGCCGCGAGCCCTACGACATCGACGTCGAGCGGGTCGCCGAGGCCGCCCGGCGCACGGGGACGATGGTCGAGATCAACGGCAACCCGAACCGCCGTGATCTCTCCGAGCGCCATGCGCGCCTCGCCGCCGAGATCGGGGCCCCGATCTGCGTCAACACCGACGCGCACCGGGTGCGGACGCTCGGCAACATGACCTACGGGGTGGCGACGGCCAGGCGGGCTTGGCTGACTAAAGAGCAGGTGGGGAACACCCGCCCCTGGCGCGAGCTCGAGCGCCTGCGACCGCGGAATCGCCGCGGTCGGCGTCGTTGAACACCACAGAGATGCAAAACGTCGCCAAGCGAGACTCGCGCCGCCCCACCCAGCCCCTCTCTACGGCCGAGCCGCCGGCGGGGGCGGGGGCGGATGCCCGGCCGGCATCCGATCGCGTCCGAGCCCGGGCGTCCGGACCAGCCTCAGCGGCTCGAACGCCGAGGAGGGCTCGACGTAGAAGCGGAC
>JBKPNB010000257.1:0-12773 GCA_046732395.1 Actinomycetota bacterium
AGCTCGGCCGGCTCTGGCGGCGGGCGGACCTGGGGAGGAGGGCGGCGTGAGCGCGCGCCGGCTCCTGCTCGTGGCGGCGATCGCGATCGCCGCCCTCGCCGCGCTCGCACCCGCGGCGGGCGCGACCCGCAGGCCGGTGCACATCAAGCACGTCTTCATCATCGTGCTCGAGAACGAGAACGCGAGCACGACGTTCGGCCCGAACTCGCCGGCGCCCTACCTGGCGAAGAAGCTCCGGGCGAAGGGCGAGCTGCTCCCCAACTACTACGGGATCGCCCACCTCAGCAACGCCAATTACCTGGCGATGGTCTCCGGCCAGGCGCCGAACCTGAGCACCCAGCTCGACTGCCAGACGTTCAGCGACTTCGCGCCGGGGACCCCGGCCGCCCGCGGCCAGTACCTGGGGCAGGGGTGCGTCTACCCGCCGGGGGTGGAGACCGTCGCCAACCAGCTCGAGGACTCGGGCTACCGGTGGCGGGGTTACATGCAGGACTCCGACAACGAGGCCCCCCCGGGCGGCGAGACCCCCTGCCGCCACCCGGCGGTCGGCGCCCCGGATCCGTGGCAGCACGCCGTGCGCGGCGACCAGTACGCGACCCGCCACAACCCATTCGTCTACTTCCACTCGATCATCGACTTCCCGACCTGCAGGCACAACGACGTCGACCTCTCGCACCTGAACCACGACCTGAAGCGCGAGCCGCGGACGGCGAACTACTCCTTCATCGTCCCCAACCTCTGCAACGACGGCCATGACGCCCCCTGCGTGGACGGCAAACCAGGGGGCCTCGCGAGCGCGAATGGATTCCTCCGCCGGCGGGTGCCGAAGATCCTCCACTCGCCCGCCTACGGGGACCGCGGCCTCCTGATCGTCACCTTCGACGAGGCCGAGGCGTTGGGCGCCGCTGCCGACTCGAGCGCGTGCTGCGGCGAGCGGCCGGGGCCGAACCTGATCCCGCCGAGCACCCCGGGATTCGTTACCCCCGGCCCCGGCGGGGGGCGGATCGGCGCGGTGCTGCTCTCGCCCTGCGTCGAGCCGGGCTCGATCGACCGGGCGCCCTTCAACCACTACTCGCTGCTGCGCTGGGTCGAGAACGACTTCGGCCTGCCGCGCCTCGGCTACGCCGGCGCGCCGGGGCTGCGGGCGTTCGACTCGAAGGTCTTCAACCGCCCGAGCTGCGGCGCGCGCCGGCGCTAGCGCGCGAGCTGCCCAGGGGTCAGTCCGGTTAGCGCCCGGCACTCCCGCGACAGGTGGGACTGGTCCGCGTACCCGGCTTCGGAGGCCGCGCGCGCGAGCCGGTCGAGGCCGGCGTCGGATCCGCCGGACGAACCCCCGCCCGGAGCCCCGGCCGTCCACGCCCCGACCCCGGCCAGGAACCGCCGCAGCCGCAGCACCCGCTGGAGCGTCTTCGGACCGTACCCGACCCCGGCCAGGAACCGCCGCCGCAGCTGCCGCTCGCTGAACCCGAGCGACGCCGCGAGTTCGTCCACCCGCCGGCCGGGATCGAGGAGCCCGGCGACCGCCGCCTGGACGGCCCGGTCCGGCGGCGCCGCGGCGACGAGCCCGAGCGTGGTCCGGGCGAGCGCGGCCGCGGCGGCATCGGGATCGAGGGCGTCGTCGAGCTCGCCTCGCGGATCGATACCGAGCGCATCGACCGGCACGCGCATGTTGCGGAGCTCGGCCAGCGGTATCCCGAGCGCCGCGCCGCCGGCGCCGGGGAGCAGCCGAGCTCCTACGATCAACTCGCCCGGCCGCGTCGAAGATGCCCACGCCGCGCTGTCCGGTCCGGCGACCACCGCTCGGTCCCCCGCCCGCCAGACGATGTCCGTGCACCCATCCGGCAGGACCCGGACCGAGCCCCCGTCCCCGCGGCGGACCCAGAAGCAGGCGATCGCACCGCGCGCCCAGGCGGGCGGGGCGAGCTCGCGATAGACGTCCGATTCGTTCAAGACGACGCGCATACCGCTTGCTTCGATCCGGTCCACAGCGAACCACAGAAGGGAGCCTGATGAAGATCGAGTTCGTCTCGAGCGTCGCCGTGATCACGCCCGATCCCACGCAGTCGCGCCGGCTGTACGTCGACGCCCTCGGCCTACCGCTGGGAGGCGAGGCCTACCTGCACAGCGAACGGATACCCGGAACGAAGCATTTCGGAGTCTGGCCGCTCGCCCAGGCCGCCGAGGCGTGCTTCGGCGACGAGGAGTGGCCGGCGCATCTCGCCGTGCCCCAGGTCAGCGTCGAGTTCGACGTGGCCGACGTGGCCGGCGTGCAGGCCGCGGCGGACGAGCTCGCCGCCGCGGGCTACGAGCTGCTCCATCCGGTGCGCGAGGAGCCCTGGGGGCAGACGGTCGTCCGGCTGCTCTCGCCGGAGGGGGCGATCCTGGGAATCTCCTACGTGCCATCGATGCACGATTAGGGGCGTAGCGGCTCGGGCGGTGGCTCGTCGCCGGGTGACGCCAACTCGAGCTGCCACCAGCCGACGTCGCGCCAGGCCCCGGCCTTCCAGCCGATCCGCCGGTAGACGCCGACCGGGACGAAGCCGAGCCGCTCGTGGAGCGCGACGCTGGCGTCGTTCGGAAGCGCGATCCCGGCGCAGGCGACGTGGAAGCGCTGCTCGCGGAGGCGCTCGATGAGCGCCTCGTAGAGCGCGCGCCCGTGGCCCCGGCCGCGGTGCTCCGCGGCGACGTAAACCGCGACGTCGACGGCCCAGCGGTAGGCGCGGCGCGAGCGGTGCGGGCTCGAGTAGGCATAGCCGATCACCTCGCCGTCGTCCTCGAGCACAAGCCACGGATGGGTGGCGCCGATCCGCGCGATCCGCTCCGCCATCTCGGCCGCGCTCGGCGCCACCTCCTCGAACGACACCGGGCTCCCGTCGACGTTCGGGGCGTAGAGCGCGGCGCAGGCGGCCGCGTCGCGCTCGGGGTCCGCGCCCCGGATCGTGCTCAACCCGCGAGCCAGCGCTTCGGGTTCGCGACCATCATCGTCTCCAGTTGGTCGTCGGTCATCCCCGCCTCGCGCAGGGCGGGGATCACCTCCTCGAAGATCAGCGTCATGCTCCAGCCGCGGGCCAACCCGGCGGCGTCCATCTGCCTCATCACCTCGGTTGGATACCAGTCGAGCGTCGCGCAGTAGTCCTGCGAGATGAACATCCGGTCGGCGTAGCCGCGCTCGAGCAGCGCCGACATCGTCGGCAGTCGCTGCTCCATCGGCAGGAAGATGTCGAGCCCGAACCGGTCCATCCCGATCCAGACGCCGCGCTCCAGCAACCGTTCGATGTAGTCGAGGTCGGCGCTGTCGCCGGTGTGGGCGATCTGGACCTTCGCCGGGTCGACGCCCTCCTCCTCGAAGATGTCGATCTGCCGGGGCCCGGTTTCGCTCGCCGGGCGGGAGTGGGCCATGATCGGAGCCCCGGTCTCGCGGCTCGCGCGGGCGACGGCGCGGTGGACCTTCTCGATGTTCGGGGTGAGCCCCGGCTCGTCGGCCGCGCATTTCAGGAACGCGGCCTTGATCTCGGTCCCCTGGATGCCCTCGACGATATCGTGGACAAAGATCTCGGCGATGGCGTCCGGGTCGCGGGAGAGGAAGAATGGCGGCAGGTGGTCGTAGGTGTAGATGCCGGTGCAGGCGACGAGCTGGAGGCCGGTCTCCTCGGCGATCGAGCGCGAGAAGGCGACGTCGCGGCCGATGAACATCGCGGTCGGCTCGACCACGGTCTTGACGCCGTGCTCCAGCACCGCCCGCGCGCACTGGATCGCGGGCTGGCGGAAGTCGGGGGGCTCCGGCTCGTCGGGGTCGGGGGCGGTCGGCGCGACGTGCGGCCATTGCGCGGCGACCGCCTCGTCGCGGGTGATCATGTGCTCGTGGATCAGCGTGCGGCCGAGCTCGTCGGCGTCGATCGGGCCGGTGACGGTCTCGACGGTGGCCACCCGCGGCGGACGATATAGCGCGGGGCCTACGATGATCCGGTGCCCCCCAGCTGGAGGATCTCGCTCATCATCCTCGTCGCCTGCCTGGTGGCGTCGATGGCGATCGCGCTCGTGAAGCTGCTGTAGAAGCTTCTGAGGCCCTCTGTCCCCAGCTAGTATGCGCCGCCCGGCGTCCCGGGAGAGGGGATCCTCGTGGTAAAGCGGATCGTTGTTGGCACCGATGGCTCCGACACCGCCGAGCGCGCGGTCGCGGAGGCGATCGACCTGGCGAAGGCGACCGGGGCTGCGCTCGACGTCGTCACCGCGTACGAGGCGGCGATCGGCCGGGCGATCTCATCGGAGGAACGCGCCGAGATCCCCGGCGACGTCCAGTACGAGACCGGGCCGCGCCAGGAGGTCAACATGATCATCGATCGCGCCGCCGGCGAGGCCGAGCGGGAGGGGGTCGAGGTGACCACCCACGCGCGCGAGGGCGATCCCGCCGACGCCCTGCTCGACGTCGCCGAGGAGACCCACGCCGACCTCCTGGTGGTCGGCAACAAGGGGATGACCGGCGCGAAGCGGTTCCTGCTCGGGAGCGTCCCGAACAAGATCTCCCACCACGCGCCCTGCAGCGTCTACATCGTCCGGACGACTTAGGACGTATCTCAGTAGAGCCCGTCAGCGGCTAGCAGCGCACGTCCGGGTTCACGGCGCGGGCGGCGTCGACCTCGCCGTGGGGGCCGAAGTAGGCGCGGTGCCCGGTCGGGCGGGCGGTGCAGGCGAGCCGGCGCGCGACGCCGAGCGGGCCGCGGTGGTGGAGGTGGACACCGCTCGAGATGACGAGCGCGGCCACCGCCGAGGCCTCCGCGGCAGCCTGGGAGGTGCCCATCAACTCGACGTAGTCGAAGCTCGGCCCGGCGCCGACGTCGCCGTCCGGCTCGAGCGAGTACTCGGTGATGCCCGGGTCCTTGGTGGCGGTCGGGTCGCACCTCCGGTCTGCTGCGATGTCGGCGTCGCGGCCACCGCCGGGCGCGACCAGGTCGGCGCCCCGATCCGAGTAGTCGGCGAGGCAGCCGCGAAGCGTGGTCGCCCCCACCGAGACCGCCTTCGGGGCCGCGGCCGGCATCGCCGGGGTCGCCCGAGCGTTGTTGCCCGCGGCCGCGATCACCAGGCTCCCGTGCTTGGTGGCCGCCGCGATCGCCTTGCAGACGCTCGCGATCTGCGCGCAGCGCCTGATTGCGGGCCCGAACGTGAGGCTGAGGTTGATGACGTCGGCCCCGTGGCGCCAGGCGTAGCGGATCCCCCGAGCGAGGGTGGTGGCGCTGCCGTGAAGGTGGGAGTCCAGGACCCTGATCGGCATGACGCGGGCGCCATAGGCGAGGCCCGTGAGCCCGAGGCCGTTGTTCGTCGCCTCCGCGATCGTCGCCGCCAGGTGCGTTCCATGCCCGTTGACATCGAGGGGCTCGCGATCGCCGTCGACGAAGTCCCGCGGCGCGACGAACCTGACGCCGGCGAGGTCCGGGTCGCGGCGGGCGGCGCCATCGGTGCGGTAGGCGACGCCCGAGTCGAGCACCGCCACCGTCGTCCCGTGGCCGGGCTCGGTCCACGGCGCCCCGAGCCGCGCCCACGCCGCGGGCGCGCGGACGCCGCCGGGGCCGTCGAGGAAGCTCCACTGGTCGGCCACCCAGCCCCCTGGGGCGTTCCCAGTGCCCGGATCGTTCGGGATGAACGAGCCGGCGCCGAGCGCCGATGCCGCCCAGCCGCTGGCCGCCGTCGCGCAGCAGGCGAGCGCGACGAGGAGCGTCCGTCGGTGTTTGAACGAGCCCATGATGCGCCGCTTCCCCCGGGGGTTGCCCCTGCTGTAACACGCGACCGCGCCGGAAGTTCCCCCGCGATACTTGCGCGCGTGCAGCAGGAGAACGGGCGCGAAGCGGAGCTGATGCGCCTCGCCCTGCGCGAGGCCGAGGCCGCCGGCGGTCACGACGACGTCCCGATCGGCGCCGTGGTCGCCCGCGGCGGCGAGCCGTTGGCGAGGGCCGGGAACGAGCGCGAGCTCCGCGGCGACCCGACCGCGCACGCCGAGATCCTCGCGATCCGCGAGGCGGCGCGCCTCGTTGGTGGGTGGCGGCTCGCCGGGTGCGAGCTCTACGTGACGCTCGAGCCGTGCGCGATGTGCGCCGGTGCGATCGTCCTCGCCCGGCTCGACCGTGTCGTCTATGGCGCCGACGATCCGAAGGCGGGGGCCGCCGGCGGCGTCCTCGACATCCTCGGCGAGCCGCGGCTCAACCACCGCCCCGCGGTCGCCCGTGGCGTCCTCGCCGATGAGTCGGCGGCGCTCCTGCGCTCGTTCTTCGCCGCCCGCCGCTAGGCGCGGGGCGCGGCGGCGAGCTCGGCCGAGAGCTCGACGGGGTAGGGCTCGACGTCGTCCGGGGCCGGGAAGCTCCGGAGCCGCCTCGGGAGCGCGCCGAGCTGGACCCGGGAGCGCTCGCGGACCTGGTCCAGCGACTCGTCGAGGACCCGCTCGCCGCCCCGCACCGCCGGTACCAGCAGCGGCTCGCCTTCGAGGTCCTCATCGAGCGCGGCGATCACGTCGCCCGCCATCTCACGGTCGCGGTGGCGGCGCCAGACCTGCTTTCGCCCGCCGATCGTCGCCTTCGCCTCCGAGCGCTTGCCGACCCGGCGCCAGCGCGCGCCGCGGCGGTCGGCGACGAGCTTGTAGACGACGCCGAGGGCGGGCGCGTCGCGGCTCGTCCCCAGCTCCGTCCCGACCCCCCAGAGGTCGATCGGGGCGCCGGCTGCGACCAGGCGGCAGATCTGGTCCTCCTCGAGGTCGCCGCTGGCGGCGATCTGCGTATCGCGCAGCCCGGCCGCGTCGAGCAGCTCGCGCGCGCCACGGGAGAGTGCGCCGAGGTCGCCGGAGTCGAGGCGGATCCCGGCGAGCCGGACCCCGGCTGCCTCCGAGACGGCGATCGCGTTGCGGACCCCGTCGAGGGTGTCGTAGGTGTCGACGAGGAGGATCGTCGTCCGCGGGTGGTCCTCGACGAAGGCCCGGAACGCCGCCTCCTCGTCGGCGAACGACAGCACGTATGAGTGGGCCATCGTCCCAACCGGGCGCAGCCCGTAGAGCATCGCGGCGAGCATGTTCGAGGTCCCGGCGCAGCCGGCGACCGCAGCCGAGCGAGCGACCTTGACGGCGGCGTCCGCCCCGTGATCGCGCCGCGGGGAGAAATCGACCACGTTGCCCCCCGCGCCGGGCTCGCCGTCGCCGGCGGCGAGGACCACCCGCGCGGCCTTCGTCGCCACCAGCGTCTGGAACCCGATCTGGTTCAGGAGGAGCGTCTCCAGCAGCTGGGCCTCGACCCGCGGCGCCGTCACCCGCAGCAGCGGCTCGCGGGCGAAGCAGACCGTGCCCTCGGGGAGGGCGTCGATGTCGCCCGAGAAGCGAAATCCCGCCAGGTAGTCGAGGAGCTCGTCGCCGAATCGATCGAGCGAGGCGAGGTAGTCGAGCGCCCGGCGGTCGAAGCGGAGCCCCTCGATCAGCCTCAGAGTGGGCCCGAGCCCGGCGGCGAGCAGCCACTCGCGGCTCTGGGGCAGGTTGCGGACGAACAGCTCGAACGCCGCCTCGTCGTTCATCCCCCGGCGCAGGTAGCTGTCCGCCATCGTCAGCTCGTACTGGTCGACGAGCATCGCCGCCTCGGTGGGGTCGATCACCCCGGGATCGTTGAAGTCGGCCGCCAACGGGCGCGAGCCTATCGACGGGTTCCCGGGATTCCGGCTACGGTCATCCGGTGCGCTTCCGGGAAGGACTCCCGCAGCTCGCCGGCGACCGCCTGTTCGTCACCGATGGGGGGATCGAGACGGTGCTGATCTTCCACCGCGGCATCGAGCTCCCGGAATTCGCCGCCTTCGACCTGCTCAAGGACGAGGCGGGGACGGCGGCGATCCGCGACTACTACGAGCCCTACATCGCGATCGCCCGGGGGGCCGGCGCGGGCTTCATCCTCGAGGCGCCGACCTGGCGGGCGAGCAGGGACTGGGGCGCTCGCCTCGGCTACTCGCCGGAAGCGCTAGCCGGCGCGAACCGCGCCGCGATCGCGCTGATGGACGAGCTTCGCGCGGCGCACGAGGGCGAGGTGAGCCCGATCGTGATCAGCGGGTGCATCGGTCCGCGCGGGGACGCCGACGCGCCGTCGGAGCTGATGTCCGCGGCGGAGGCCGAGGGCTACCACGGCGAGCAGATCGCCACCTTCGCGGGCTCGGCGGCCGACATGGCGACCGCGCTGACCCTCGCCTACGCGGAGGAGGCGGTGGGGATCGCGAGCGCCGCGGCGGCGGCGCGCCTGCCGGTCGCGATCTCCTTCACGGTCAAGACCGACGGGCGCCTACCGAGCGGGCAGTCGCTCGGCGATGCGATCGAGCAGGTGGACGAGGAGACCGGGTCGGCGCCGGCCTACTACATGGTCAACTGCGCCCATCCCACGCACTTCGCCGCGGAGCTCACCGGCGACGATCGCTGGCTCGAACGCCTTCTCGGGGTTCGCGCCAACGCCTCGGAGAGGAGCCACGCCGAGCTCGACGAGGCCGAGGACCTCGACGACGGCGACCCGGTCGACCTCGGCGCCAGGCACCAGGAGCTCGACCGCCGGCTGCCGCGCCTCCGCGTCGTCGGCGGCTGCTGCGGCACCGACCACCGCCACGTGGCCGAGATCTGCGCCGCGCTCGGCGGCTAATTCGTCACCCACTGAGGAGCTCGATGAGCTGTCGGGGTCCCGGCTGGGCGCCATGCCCATTGTTGACGAGGAACGCGGCGCGCCACTCGCCCTTCCAATCGCGATCGCGCCCGTCGGCCCGAGCGAACGCGTAGCTCACGGTCGGGAACCGCCCCAGCCGCCGATGGAGGGTCGCGAAGAGCAAGTCTTTGCGTTCTTCTTCGACAGGAGGACGATCAGCTCGCGGCTGCCGGGGAAGTAGTCGACTAGACCGCCTGCTCAGTCGATGA
Organism: Actinomycetota bacterium; assembly: GCA_046732395.1. Lineage (GTDB taxonomy): Bacteria > Actinomycetota > Thermoleophilia > Solirubrobacterales > 70-9 > JAWVFM01. The sequence continues at coordinate 8,909 of JBKPNB010000257.1, forward strand.
CGAAGCTGACCGTGACCCGCTTCACCCGATGCGCGGCCGAGATGCTGAAGTCGGTGACCCGATGGCCGGGCAGGAAGGCTCCCTTGACGCAGTGGCGGGCGCCGGCCTCGGTGCGGCAGGTGATCCCGTTGATCCGGTTCTTCACCGCCTTTTCCTTCGAGCCGACGCCGACGCCGCTACTGGTCCGCTGGCGCCGGTCCCCGGTGGTCACGGCCACGACCGTGTCCTTCCTCGTCGGGCCGGAGAGGCCAGCCTTGGTCTTGCCGTAGCGCAGGATCCGCTGGTGGCCGAGGATCTCGTTCGGGACGACACGCTCGGCGTCTGGCGTTCCCTTCTTCTGGATCACCTCCGTGCCCCGCATCCCCAGATGGATCCCCATGATCCCCCGCTGGGGGGCGATCCGCGCCCCGGCGAGCACGGCGGAGAGCAAGAAAACGCAAGCGACCGCGACCACGGCCATGCTCCGTTTCGCCCACCTCACCACGAGACGGGATCAACTTACCAAAACCGGGGAGGCTCGTCGCGGGTTGATCGATGCGCCGGTGGCGTCGTCCTCGCCCGACCGAATGTCCCGGCGACGGCCCCCGGGGCCCCGCTCATGCGACTTGCGTCCGAGCCCACGCTGAGCTGGGCGTCGTCGGGATGCGATCCCCCGAACGGCCCGCTTCGCGCCCGCGCTCGAGATCGGCGCCCGCCCGGCCGTTCTTCAGCACTGCGTTTCTAGGGGCCGCACCGACCTGGGGGTCGGTGTCGCTCTACCCTCCCCGCCGGGAGACCGCGAGGTGCGACCGGTCTTGCGACCGCTCTCGAGGCCTCGCTGCTACCGGGTTGCGACCAGAATCTCGAGGAGCGGGTGTCGGATAGGCGTCGTTGCTGCGCCTACATTCGCCCCTGTTCGTGCCTGTTCGGGGTCGTGCTGGTAGCGGAGAGGGTGGGATTCGAACCCACGAGGCGGTACGACCCGCCCACGCGATTTCCAGTCGCGCACCTTAAGCCGCTCGGTCACCTCTCCGGGCTTGCCTGACGATAGCGGCGATGACGGAGCCGGCCGCCCTCGCTCATCGGCCCGTCGGCGGCGGGTACAGTCGCCCGCTGATGGGGCGCGACGGCGTCGAGGCGACGACTTCGGGGAAAAGGCCGGTGGGTTTTACGACGCGCATTCCGAACCGGTCGTCGAGGCGGGCGCGGCCGCGCTCGAGCCCGTCGTAGCAAGCCTCGAGCTCGACGAGGACGGCGAACCTCTGGCGATCAGCGTCGAGCCGAAGGCGCTCGGCGACGAGTTCTTCGCTGCCTTCAAGCGCGCCACCGCCGCCGATCCCGAGCGCGGGCGCTACGAGGCGTACATGCTGACGGTGATCCTGCCCCGCCGCTGACGATCCCTAACCTCTTGGGGGTGGCGGAGATCCCGCAGCGAGGCCGCCAGATCCTCGAGAAGCGGAGCATCGGCAACATCGCGACGCTGATGCCCGATGGGTCGCCGCAGGTGACGCCCGTCTGGGTCGATCTCGACGGCGACGACATCATCGTCAACACCAAGGAGGGGCGGCTCAAGCCGCGCAACCTCCGCCGCGACCCGCGGGTGGCGATCTCGGTTCCGGACCCGGACGAGACGGTCGCCCTGATCGTCCGCGGCACCGCCGAGCTCACCGGCGAGGGGGCGAGGGAGCACGCCGACAAGCTCGCGAGGAAGTACCTCGACGAGGACGTCTTCCGCTACCACCAGCCCGGCGACGAGCGGATCCTGATCCGGATCCACCCGGAGCGGGTCTTCATCTACGGCGCCTAGCTGCCGGGCTGTCTACGCCGGGACCGGCGCCTCGGGAAGGCGCTCGAGCGCCGACTCCATGTCGGCCTCGGAAAACTCCAGATCCTCGAGCCGGCCCGCGAGGTAGGCCTCGTACGCGGACATGTCGAAATGGCCGTGGCCGGAGAGTCCGATCAGGATCACCCGCTCCTCGCCCGCCTCCTTCGCCTGCTCGGCCTCGTCGAATGCCGCGCGGAGCGCGTGCGCCGGCTCGGGCCCGGGGACGATCCCCTCGGCGCGGGCGAAGCGGATCGCAGCCTCGAAGGCGGCGGTCTGGTGGACCGCCTTCGCCTCGACGATCCCACCCTTGACCAGCCCGCAGAGGCTCGGCGCGTCGCCGTGGTAGCGGAGGCCGCCGGCGTGGACCGGCGGCGGCACGAAGTCGTGGCCGAGCGTGTACATCGGCATCAGCGGGGTGAGGCCGACGGTGTCGCCGAAGTCGTAGCGATAGGCGCCGCGGGTGAGGGTTGGGCAGGCGGCGGGCTCGGCGGCGACGAAGCGGGTCTCGACCCCCTCGCGCAGCCGGCGGCGGATCAGCGGGTAGCTGAGCCCGGCGAAGTTCGAGCCGCCGCCGACGCAGCCGACGACCACGTCCGGGTACTCGCCGGCGAGCTCGAGCTGGTCGAGCGCCTCCTGGCCGATCACCGTCTGGTGCAGGCAGACGTGGTTCAAGACCGAGCCGAGCGAGTAGTTCGTGTCGTCGCTGCGGGCGGCGACCTCGACCGCCTCGGAGATCGCGATCCCGAGGCTGCCGGACCGGTGCTCGGCCTGCGAGCGGCCGGCGCCGGTGAGATCCGACGGGCTGCGGTGGACGGTCGCCCCCCAGGTCTCGATCATCGCCCGCCGGTAGGGCTTCTGGTCGTAGGAGATGCCGACCATGAACACCTCACAGTCCATCTCGAACAGGCGACAGGCGAGGGCGAGCGCCGAGCCCCACTGACCGGCGCCTGTCTCGGTCGCAAGCTTCCGGACCCCGGCCTGCCTGTTGTAGTAGGCCTGGGCCACGGCGGTGTTCGGCTTGTGCGAGCCGGCCGGCGAGACGCCCTCGTACTTGTAGTAGATGTGGGCCGGTGTGTCGAGGACGCGCTCGAGGCGACGCGCGCGGTAGAGCGGGGTCGGACGCCAGAGCCGGTAGACGTCGATCACCTCGTCGGGGATGGGGATCTCGGGCTCGGCCGAGACTTCCTGCTCGATCAGGCCGATCGGGAAGATCGGCGCCAGGTCGTCCGGTCCGACCGGCTCCTTCGTGCCGGGGTGAAGCGGCGGCGAGCCCGGTGGCAGATCGGCGAGCAGGTTCACCCACTGCCTCGGGATCGCCGACTCCGGCAGGTCGTACTTCGTTTCCTCACTCATCGTGCCGGCGATCCTATCCGGCGCCGTTTCCCGCACTGGGCGGCGGGTAACGGTTCGGGTTCACCCTGACGAAGGAGGATCTCCCGATGGCCGAAGTCAACGAGCGTGACACGAAGCTGATCCAGTACCTGAACGAGGCCTACGGCAAGGAGAAGGAGCTCGAGACCGCGCTCGAGGCGCACATCGCCATGACCGAGCGTGCCACGTACAAGAAGCGCCTCCAGGCGCACCTGAGGGAGACGAAGAATCACTGGCGCCAGGTCGAGCGCCGGATCAAGAAGCTCGGCGGCAGCGCCGGGAGCGTGACGCAGCCCGCGCAGACGGTCGTCAGCAAGGCCGCGTCCGCGGTCAAGGGTCCGGTTCACGCGCTGCGCGGCACGGGCTCCGAGGAGCGACAGCTGAAGAACGCGCAGACGGAGTACTCCGAGGAGGCCGAGGAGATCGCGCGCTACACGGCGATCGAGACGTTCGCGGAGTCGGTCGGCGACCGCGACACCGCGAAGCTGGCCCGCGCGATCCGCCGCGACGAGGAGCGGATGGCGAAGTACCTGGCCGGTCTGATTCCGCAGCTCGCGGGCGCGGTCGTCCGCGCCGAGGTGCCGACCGACCAGCGCCCGACCCCGCGCCGTCGGCGCTCCGGCGGGCGGCAGCGGGCCGCGTCCTCGGGTCGGAGGCGTGCGGGCTCGTCGGGCCGCGGCCGCTCGGGCT
>JBKPNB010000258.1:0-8937 GCA_046732395.1 Actinomycetota bacterium
CCTGCGAGACGCTCATTCTCCGCGCGCGCGCCGACCTCGACGCGGACCGTGGCCGCGAGGCGGCGCTCCAGCTACGGGCCGGGCTCGCGGCGCTGCTCGCCGAGATCGCCGACGATCCCGGCCCGGACCAGGAGGATGACCTCGCCGCGCTCGCCGACCGGCACGGGGAGGTCGGGCGGATCGCCGAGCGAGCCCTGACCGGCGAGCCGGACGCGGATCAGCTCGACGAAATCGCCGCCACCCTGCGAATCGCGGAGCGAGTGCTCCGGCGCCGCCGGATCCTCGGGAGCGGCACCGAGGCCTAGCTCCGGCACGGCCCGGGCGTCAAGCCGAACGCGAGAGACCGAGCGCTCGCCAGACCTCGGCGTCCGCGAGCGATGTGGCGATCAGGTCGGCGCCCTCGAGCTCGACGCCGGAGATCGACGGGACGCCGATCACCGCCAGCCCGGCCGACTTCGCGGCCGCGATTCCGGTCGCCGTGTCCTCGAGGCCGACCGAGCGGACCGGCTCGGCGCCGAGGCGGCGGCAGGCCTCGCGGTAGAGCGCCGGGTCGGGCTTGTGCTCGAGGCCGTCGTCGGGCGTGAGCACCAGCTCGAAGCGTTCGCCGATCCCGCTCGGCGCGAGCACGGCCTCGACCCATTCGACCGGAGAGTTCGAGACCAGCGCGAGCGGGATGCCGTCGGCCCGGAGGGCGTCGACGAGCTCGGGGGCCCCCGGCATCGGCTCGGCTCCGGTCGCCAGCGCCTCGCGCATGACGAGGCAGTTGAGCTCCTCGAGGAGCTCGGCGCCGCGGCCGGGCGCGTCGAGCATCCGCTCGAGGCGTTCCTCGGCGAGCGGCCCGGCGACGCCGACGAACGCACGCTTGTGCTCGAGCCCGAACGGGCGCCCGTGGGCTGCGAACAGCTTGACCTGAGCCTTGGTCCACAGCCCCTCGGTGTCCAGGAGCAGCCCGTCGTTATCGAAGACGACCGCCTCGGGGCGGGCGGCGAGCAACCCCGAAGCCACTTCAGCCGAGCGCCGCGAGGACCGCCGCGAGCTCGTCGGTGACGTCGCCGTCGAGGCGGACCGCGGCCTCCTCGTCGTACGGCGTCGGCCCCCGGGTGACGATCGCCAGCCGCCCGCCGGCGTCGAGCGTCAGCTCCGGCAGGCCGGCGACCGGGTAGACCTCGAGCGAGGACCCGACGCAGAGCAGCAGCTCCGCCCGCCGGCAGAGCGCCCGCGCCCGACCCATCGCCGACTCCGGCAGCAGCTCGCCGAACAGGACCACGTCCGGCTTCACCTTGCCGACGCACCCGGGGCAGACGGCGACGCCGTCGGAGTCGAACAGCGCCTCGACCTCGTCGAGGGCGAAGCGGGCGCCACAGGTCGTGCAGCTCGAGGTTGCGATCGATCCGTGGACCTCGATCACCTCGCGCGATCCGGCCTTGCCGTGGAGCCGGTCGATGTTCTGGGTGATCACCGCGTCGAGTAGCCCCCGGACCTCGAGCTCCGCCAGTGCCCGATGGGCCGGGTTGGGCTCCTTGTCGGCGAGCATCCCGAACCGCGGCCGGTAGTACTCCCAGAAGCGCTTCGTGTCGCGGTGGAAGGCGTCGATGTGGGCGACCTGCATCGGGTCGACCTTCGTCCACAGCCCCTTCCCCGGGGTGCGGAAGTCCGGGATCCCGGAGGGGACCGAGATCCCCGCGCCGGTCAGGGCGACGGTGGAGCCGGACTCGCGGATCAACCCCGCGAGCCTCTCGACCTGCGGACTGCGGACCGCGGACTGCGGACTCACTCGCGGACCGTACTCTGCGGACTCATTTCCCCTGCCAGTGTGGCGAACGCTTCTCGAGGAACGCCGCCACTCCCTCGCGGCCGTCCTCCGACTGGAAGGCGATCGCGAACCCAGCCTTCTCGGCCTCGATCCCCTCGTCGAGATCGCCCCGGTGCGAGACGGCCTTCACCTGCTCGACCGCGACGGGCGCCTGACCGGCCAGTCTCCGAGCCCACCCCAGCGCGGTGTCGAACAGCTCGTGGTCGGGGACGACCCTGCTCGCCAGCCCGTGGGCGAAGGCATCGCCAGCTGTGATCGCGTCTCCGATCAGGTTCATCTCCAGGGCCTTGCCGGGACCCACCAGACGCGGCAGCCGCTGGGTGCCGCCGAAGCCGGGGATGATCCCGAGCTTGATCTCGGGCTGGCCGAAGATCGCCGAGCTGGCGGCGATGCGGAAGTCGCAGGCCATCGCCAGCTCGCAGCCGCCGCCGAACGCCAGCGAGTTGACCGCGGCGATCGTCGCCACCCGGCCGGAGCCGAGCTCACGGAGCAGCGCATGGCCGCCGCTCGAGACCTTCGCCCCCTCGGCGGGGTCGACCCTGGTGAACGACTTGATGTCGGCCCCGGCTGAGAAGACGACCGGGATCGAGGAGCAGATCACGAGGGCGCGAACGTCGCCGCCCTCGCTGATCCGCCGCCACACCGTTCCCAGGTCCTCGATCACCTGCGGAGAGATCGCGTTCATCGGCGGATTCGCGAGCCAGGCGATCGCCACCCCGTCGCCGCGGGTCTCGAGCTTCACCGTCTCGGGCTGCTCGCCCTCGTCGGCCCGGGGGTAGGCGTAGAAGCCCTGTCCGGATTTCTGGCCGAGACGCCCCTGGCCGACGAGGCGCTTCAGGATTCGAGGAGGGGTGAAGCGCTCGCCCCGCTCGGCCGCGTAGCGCTCGAGCTTCTCGTAGGCGGCGTCGAGCCCGTCGAGATCGGCCTTCATGAACGGCGGGAGGATCCCCCGCCGGGGATCCATGCCGGCCCCCGCCATCATCCCCAGGTCGATCTCGCGGGTCGAGCCGACCCCCTCCTCGACCAGCAGGCAGGACTCGACGAGCGCCTTCAGCGTGAACAGGTCGGCGAGGTCGTCGGGCGGGTCTGCGTCGCCCGGAAGCTGCGGCTCGCCGTCCTTGTAGAACCCGTCGCCGCCGGACTTCGCCCCCAGCTTGCCCTCGGCGACGAGCCGCTTCATTCCCTGGTGGACGTAGAAGCTCTCGCCGTAGCTCTCCCGCAGGTGCTCGGCGACGTGAAGGATGGTGTCGAGGCCGAGCATGTCGCCGAGAACGAACGGACCCATCGGCGCCGTGTTCGCGGCGGCGACGCCCTCGTCGATCTTGCGGATCGAGAGCCCCTGCGCCTCCTGCGCACGCCAGACCTCGCCCACCGCCGAGTTGAGGATTCGGTTGACGACGAACCCGGGGACCTCGGCGCAGGTGATCGGCTGCTTGCGGATCGCCTGGGCGAGGTTGATCGCCACATCGATCGTCTCCTCCGAGGTGTCCTCGCCCTCGACGATCTCGACCAGCGGCATCACCGAGGCGGGGAAGAAGAAATGAAAGCCCACCACCCTGTCCGGGCGCAGCGTCGCCTCCCCCATCTCGGTGATCGACAGCGACGACGTGTTCGAGGCGAGGATCGCGTGGCCCGGCGTCGCCTCGTCGAGCTCGGCGAACACCTGCTGCTTGATCTCCATCTTCTCCGGCGCTGCCTCGACGACGAAGTCGACGTCGCCGAACCCCTCGTAGGTGGTGGTGCCGCTGATTCGCCCCACCACCTCCTCGAGCCGGGCGTCGGCCTGATCCTGTGTCAGCCTCTCCCTCTCGACGAGTCGCGAGAGCTGCCCGCCGGTCACGGCGCGCGCCTTCTCGAGGCCGGCGTCGACGAACTTCTGGTCCATGTCCTTGAGGACGACGGGGATGTCGGCGTTGGCGATCGCCTGGGCGATCTCGCCGCCCATCGTCCCGGCGCCGACGACGCCGGCCTTGAATACGAACAAGCTTCCCTCCGGTGGACTGGGTTTGCGGGGCGGGGAAGGCTATCGGCAGCCCGCGATCCGGTGAGCCAGGGGTCCTCGGGTCCCTCAGCCCTCGAGTTCGGCGCGCAGGGCGAGCAGCGAGCGGGCCAGCGAGGCGCGCATCTGCGAGCGGACGAAGAGCGCGTCGGTGATCCGGACGAGGATGCCCCCCCGGCGAAGCCGATACGTCATCTGCTGCCCGACCCGGGTGCCGCTCGCGGTTACCTGGAAGGCGGTCGCCAGCTCGCCCTCCGCCTCGGGGTCCTCGAAGGCGACGCGGTGAAGGCGGCGCGGCTGGTGCTCGACCACCCGCTCGCTGACCTCGCCGCGCCCGGCCCGGCCCGAGCGCCAGCGAAGCGTCCCGCCGGTCTCCGGATAGCCGTCGGAGGAGACGACTGCGGCGAACTGGTCGACCCAGCTCGGCCAGCCGGCGGGCTCGAAGTAGTAGTCCCAGACCGCGGCCGCCGTCGCCGCGATCTCGACCTCACTGGCGACGGTCGCCATAAACCTCTTGCTTGATCAACGTCACGGAGCGGATCACCGAGTCGAGGAACGGCTCGAGCTCGCCGCGAAGCCGCCGGTACTCGCGCCGGCCGGCCGGCGTGATCGAGTAGTAGCGGCGGGTGCGGCGGTCCGGGTGCTCCCAGCGGCCCTCGATCAGCCCCCGCGCCTCGAGCTCGCGCAGGAGCGGATAGATGGTGTTCGGGTTGACGGAGATCACCCTGTCGGTGATCCCCTCGATCTCCTCGATCAGCCGGTTGCCGTAGCCGGGCTCGCGCGAGAGCAGGTGGAGCACCAGCAGCGGGACGACATCGCGGCGGCGGACCTCGCCGCCGAACACATCCATCGCGCCGCCGGAGCGACCGCGGTGCCGGCGCGCCTCGTCGGTCCCACGCTCGCGCGCCGCGCGGGCGGCGCGCGCGACGCGATCGGCTGGACGAGCCATCGGCGGCGACTATAGGGCCGCCGTCACATGTGATCGATGTCACCCAGTCCGAGCCGGGCTCGAACTAGGCTCGTCACACCACCAGCGCCGAGGAGGAGATGAGATGGCGAACATGGAGCTTCAGCAGCGCAACCAGGTGGAGCGGATCGACCTCAGCGTCCCGAGCACCGGGGTCCAGCTCCGCGGCCGCCGCGGGCCGACTGTCTACGCCATCGTCTCGACCGCAATCCTCGCCGCGCTCGCCTACGCCGCGGTCAAGGAGATCAGCGACTGGGCCGGCGCGATCGTCTTCGGGGTGATCCTGCTGAATATCGTCGGCCTGATGATCGCCGTCCGCCCCACGCGGTCGACGCCCTGGGGCTAACGGGCAGGTCGCATGTCGCATGTGGCAGGTGGAGGCCCACCTGCCACCTGCCATCTGCCTGACTAGACGGTCGCCGGCGCCTGCTCGGACTGCGCGACGGCGACCTCGGTTTCCTTCGTCGTCAGCTCCGGCCGGGGTTCCTCGATGTGGCGGCCCATCAGCACCTCGCGGGCGATCACCAGCCGCTGGATCTGCGAGGTCCCCTCGTAGAGCTGCATGATCTTCGCGTCGCGCATCAGCTTCTCGACCGGGTACTCCTTGATGAAGCCGTAGCCGCCGTAGACCTGGACGGCGTCGACGGTGACCTCCATCGCGGTGTCGGCGGAGAAGCGCTTCGCGTGCGAGGACGCGAGGGTGTTGCGGATCCCGTTGTCGAGCTGGACCGCCGACTGCCAGACCAGCAGGCGCGCGGCCTCGACCTTGGTCGCCATGTCGGCGATCATGAACGCCACCGCCTGGTGCATGGCGATCGGGACCCCGAACTGGACCCGCTCCTTCGAGTAGTCGCTGGCGAACTCGAACGCGGCGCGGGCGATGCCGACGGCCATCGAGGCCACCCCCGGCCTGGTGCGGTCGAGGGTCATCATCGCGAGCTTGAAGCCCTTGTTCTCCTCGCCGAGCAGGTTCTCGACCGGAACCTCCGTGTCGTTGAAGGTGATGGTCGCGGTGTTTGAGGCCCGCTGCCCCATCTTGTCTTCCTTCTTGTCGACGATCACGGTGCCGTCGCGGGGGAGGACGAAGGCCGAGATACCGCGGTGGCCCGCGTCGTTGTCGGTCTTCGCGTAAACCGTGTACCAGTCGGCGTAGCCACCGTTGGTGATGAAGCATTTCGAGCCGTTGATGACGTACTTGTCGCCCCTGCGGACGGCGGTGGTCTTCATCCCCGAGACGTCGGAGCCGGCGTCCGGCTCGGTGAGGCAGAAGGAGGCGAGCTTCGGCTCCTCGCAGAGCATCCCCAGGTAGCGCTTCTTGACCTCCTCGGAGCCGCCGAGGGTGACCGGCGCGCTCGCGAGGCCGTTGGCCATCAGGCTGGTGCCGATCCCCGAGCACCCCCAGCCCATCTCCTCCTCGATCAGGCAACCGGAAAGGAAGTCAAGGCCGGGGCCGCCGTAGGCCGCGGCGATATGGGTGTTCATCAAGCCGACCTCCCAGGCCTTCTCGATGATGTCCTGCGGCCAGGTGCCGTCGCGGTCGTAGTCCCACGCGACCGGGCGAATCTCCCTCTCGGCGAAGTTGTGGGCGAGCTCGCGGAGGTCCTTCTGCTCGTCGGTCAGGGTGAAGTCAACCACTGCTAGGCGCTCCCTTCGAATCGGACCGGACGCCGATCGGAGCCGCGACGCGCGGTCGTCGGAGCTCGGCCGATTGACTAGTCAGTCAATCCGTTACGCGGACCAGTCTACCAGCGGGGAAACCGGTTGCCCGCAGCTCCGAGCGAGCCTAGACTGAAACTCATGACCCCGGTCGCGCTCTCGAATGGCGAGGTCATCATCGCCGTGGTTTTCGTCGCGATCCCCCTCGCGCTCGTCGCCTTCGCGCTCGGCGCTCGCCGCTCGTTCGACTCGATCGGCAAGGGCCAGTTCGGCATCGACCGCGAGTTCCCGCCGCCGGGCGGGACCACGGCGGCGCCGGTCTCGCGCGCCGCGCGGGAGGCGGAGGTCCGCCAGATGCTCGAGGCGAAGGCCTACCGCCAGAGCGCGCGCGGCGAGGAGCCGCTCGACGTCGACGCCGAGCTCGAGCGGCTGCTGGCCGAGCCGCAGGGCGGGCGGCTGGCGGACGACCGAGCGCTCGTCGAGGAGGTCCGCCAGCTCGTCGTCGCCCGCAACGAGCGGCGCGCGCGGCGCGGCGAGGAGCCGCTCGATGTCGAGTCCGAGGTCGAGCGCCAGCTCCGCGACCTCGAGAACCTCGGGCAGTAGCCGGCAGCCCGGAGCGACTCTTTCCAGATGACTGAATCCCGATCCGCGTGCCCCGCGGGGCGGCGCAGGCCGAGCTGGGCGCCGCACGTGGCCGAAGTCAATAGCCGTGCGCTATTGGCGAGGGCACGGGTGGCGATTCAGCGACGGCATGCGCCGTCATCCGCGGGTGCGGGGATTGGGAATCAGTCATCTAGGATGCCTTCGATGGCCGCCGAGCCCGAGAGCCAGCGGGTGGAACTCGAGGAGCTCCTGGTGCGCCCCGGCACCTACTTCAACCCGCAGACCGAGGTGGTGGTCGTCGTCAGCGACTCGCCGTCGATCGACCACGAGATCTTCAACATGGAGGCCTACGAGGGCGCCGAGTGGGTGCGGATCTCGGACGAAGTGCCGATCGACGAAGACCAGCTCGACGAGACCCTGGAGTCGTTCCAGACCACCTACCACCCCGGGGCGTCCGATTCGGTCTCCGCGAGCGCGTTGGAGCAGGGCGACGAGGAGTACGACGACGGCGAGGACGGGCAGGATCCCGGCCGGGAGGACTGAGCAGCGATGGCCGATCATTCGATCGTCGCCCGCGATCAGGCGACCGACTTCATGGCCCAGTACCCGGGGTTCGGCGAGATGCGCAGCTTCACCGACGAGCTCGGCGCCGAGCAGGTGGCGTTCACCTGGCGATCGATGCCGGCGGGGACCGGGGGCAAGGGATCCTACGGCCACCGTCACAACGAGCAGGAGGAGATCTACTTCGTGATCAAGGGAAACGTCCTGTTCAAGCTCGGCGACGAGGTCGTCGAGGTCGGCCCCCGGACCGCCGTCCGGGTGCCGGCCGACGTCTACCGCTCGATCCACAACGACGGGCCCGAGGAGGCCGAGCTCGTGATCTGCTCGGTCAAGGGCGACGGTGGGGCCCCCGGGCCCAACACCGTCCCGGACTTCTGGCCCGAGTAGCGATCCTCCGACGGCGCCAGGCGGCGCCGCGGAGCCCGCGGCTAGCCGCCGAGGTGCCGGACGTCCGCCGCCACCTCGAGTTCGCCGCCCGCCACTTCGGCGACCCGCGGGTCGCGGGGTGGCACTGGCCGGGGCGCCTCGGCGGGCCCCGGACCCGCGACCAGGTTCGCGAGCGGCTCCGCATCCAGGCAACCCAACACGCCCGTGACGGCTACACGCTCTGGGTCTGGCGCGAGCTCTCCTCAGGCGAGCTGGTGGGGCAGATCGGGCTGCAGCCGACCGAGGTCGAGGGCGTGCCCGCGGTCGAGGTCGGTTGGTCGGTGGCGCCGGAGCGCTGGGGCGAGGGGATCGCGACCGAGGCGGCGCGCGCGTCGCTCGCCTGGGGCTTCGAGCGCGCCCCGCTCGACGAGATCGTCTCCTTCGCGATGGTCGAGAACGCGGCCTCCCTGCGGGTGATGGCGAAGCTCGGGATGCGGTACGAGCGCGACTTCCCACGGGCGGGGATCCCGCACTCGCTGTACCGGATCCGGGCCGCGGAATTCAGGTAGCCGGGCCCGCTACCCCCCAAGCCCGGCGGCCGCCACCGCCTCGTCGCGGCTCGCGTACATGTTCATCCGAAACTGCTTGCCGTCGCGGAAGGTCCAGAGCATCGCGAAAGTCCATGTCGGCCTCCAACCCGGTCGCCTTCGACCGCCCCGCTGATGGACCACGGCGACCACCACCTCGTCCCCGGCGAGAAACTCCTCGACCTCGAGCTCCCAGTCCTCCCAGGCCGCCAGCCCGTCGGCCATGAACTGCCTCGCACCGTCGACGCCGGGATAGGTCTGGCGCTCGGGCCAGCCGCGAAAGGTTGACATGTCCCAGACGAAGTCCGGGTGGATGACGTTCTCGAGGAAATCCCCGGTCGCGATGAAGTGCGCGTAGCCGCGCTGGAGCGCCTCGAGGTTCTCC
>JBKPNB010000259.1:0-7443 GCA_046732395.1 Actinomycetota bacterium
CCTCGTCGGCGAGCGGCACCCCGACGAGGGCGGCGACGGCGACGCCGACAGGCCCGCCCGACCCGGCCCGCGGCTCGGCCCTCAACGACAGGGGCTATGCGCTGATCCAGGCCGGCGACTACGCGGCCGCCGTGCCGATCCTGCGCCGGGCGGTCGCCGCCTTCCCCCGCGACAGCACCGAGCTCGTCTACGGGTACGCGCTCTTCAATCTCGCGCACGCCCTGCGGCTCTCCGGCCACCCGGCGGCGGCGATCCCGCTGCTTCGCCGGCGGCTGCGGATCCCGGACCAGACGGCCACGGTCCGGGCCGAGCTCGCCACCGCCGAGGCCGAGGCGGGAAGCTAGCCTGCAGGACTGCGGCTAGATGATCTCCACGGCCGCGCACATGCGGTCGTGGAATGGCTCATCTAGAGACGCCCCGCCTCCAGCAGCCGGCGCAGGAAGCGCTGGGTCTCGGGGCGCTCGGGGGCCGAAAGCACGGCGTCGGGCGGGCCCCGTTCGACGATCCGCCCGTCGTGGAGGAACGCGATCTCGTCGGCCACCTCGCGGGCGAAGCTCATCTCGTGGGTGGCGAGGATCATCGTCACCCCCTCGCCCTTGAGCTCGCGGACGGCGTCGAGCACCTCGCCGACGAGCTCGGGGTCGAGCGCGCTCGTCACCTCGTCGAGGAGCAGTGCCCGCGGCCGCGAGGCGAACGCGCGGACGATCGCCACCCGCTGCTGCTGCCCGCCGGAGAGGTCGTCGGGGCGATCGCCCTCGCGCCCGGCGAGGCCGAATCGGGCGAGCAGCTCCCGCGCCCTCCCCTCCGCCTCGGCCCGCGGGATTTTCTGGGCCCGGATCGAGCCGAGGACGACGTTCTCGAGCGCTGTCAGGTGCGGGAACAGGTTGAAGGCCTGGAAGACGAGCCCGAGCCGGCGCCGGACCGCGATCGGGTCGACCGAAGGGTCGGTGATTACCTCCCCGTCGAGGAAGACGTCGCCGTCGTCGACCTCCTCCAGCAGGTCGATGCACCGCAGCAGCGTCGACTTCCCGGAGCCGGAGGCGCCGATCAGCGCCACCGCCTCGTGCTCGCGGACCTCGAGGTCGACCCCGTGCAGCACCTCGCGCTCGCCGAACGCCTTGGTCACGCCGCGGACGTCGAGGACCGGCGTTGCGCTCACCGCGCCATCCCGTGGACGCCGAGCCGGTCGACGATCCGCGCCAGCGGCACCGTCACAGCCAGGTAGAGCACCGCGGCGGCGATGAACGGCGTGTAGTTGAAGGTCTGGGCGGAGATGATCTGGGCCGCGCGGAACGCCTCCTGCGGTCCGAGGATCGAGACCAGCGCGACGTCCTTCTGGAGGGCGATGAAGTCGTTCAGCAGCGGCGGGCCGACCCGGCGGACGCCCTGGGGGATGATCACGTGCCGCAGCGCCTGCCCCTCGGTGAGCCCGATCGCGAGCGCCGCGTCGCGCTGGCCGCGGTGGACCGAGGCGATCCCGGCCCGGTAGACCTCGGCGACGTAGGCCCCGTAGGAGAGCGAGAGGGCGATCTCGCCGAGCACCACCGGGTCGGTCGGCAGCCCGGAGAGCTGGAGCGCCGGGATCCCGAAACCGACCAGGTAGACGAGGAGGATCGTCGGGATCCCGCGGAAGAGGTCGACGAAGACCGCCGCCAGGAGCCGCAGCGGGAACAGCGCCGGCGAGCGGCTGGTCCGGACCAGCGCGACGATCAGCCCCAGGACCAGCACCACCGCCTCGACGATCAGGAACATCCTGACGTCGAGCCAGAACCCGGACAGGACGTCGGGGAAGGCCGACTTGAACGCGCTCCAGGAGAAGAAGGTGTCGCGGACCTCGGGCCAGCCCGGGCTGGTGAGCGCGAGCGCGGCGAGACCGCCGAGGACGACGATCGAAGAGATCGCGGCGATCGCCTGCCCGCGGCGGGCGCGCGAGCGCTTCGCCGCCTCGCGCGCCGCGCGGCGAGTGCCGGTGGCTTCGGCTGCGCCCACGGCGCGACGTTGACGGTCGCGGCGGACGGACGGCTAGTCCCAGCACGCGTCAGCGCAGCACAGGCGCGTTCGCCGCCTGGCTCATCCAGCGCTGGGTGATCTTCGCCAGCTCGCCGGAGCTCCGCAGATCGTCGATCGCCTTCGACACGCAGGCGGTGAGCGGCGAGCCCTTCGCCAGCAACGCCCCCCACTTGTCGCCGCCGGGGGCGCTGAACTGGCCGACGATCGTCGCGCTCGGCACCTGGGCCGCGGTCAGATAGAGCGCGGTCGGCAGATCGACGACGACGGCGTCGACCTGGTGCTCCTTGAGCGCGGTGACGACGTCGTTTGAGTTGTTGAACACCTTCGGCTGGACGCTGGGATCGATGTTCGCGGTCACGGCGTCGAGGCTGGTGGAGCCGATCTGGACGCCGATCGTCGAGTCCTTGAGGTCCGCGAGCGACTTCGCCTTCGCCGCCGAGGTTCCCGGCAGCGCGACCACCGCCTGGTTCGCGGTGTAGTAGGGCGCCGAGAAGTCGACCGCCTTCGCCCGTGGCGGTGTGATCGAGATCTCGTTGACGTCGAAGTCGAAGTTCTTCGGTCCCGGCGCGTAGGAGTTGTTGAACGGCTCGACCGTCCACTTCACATCGGCGCGCTTGAAGCCGAGCTGATCCGCGACCGCGTAGGCGACGGCGCTCTCGAAGCCCTTCCCGTTGGCGGGGTCGTCGCTGACGAAGTACGGCGGATAGGCCGGCTTGTCGGTGGCCACCGTGAGCTGGCCCTTGGCCTGCGTCTGTAGGCTGCCCGGGTTGCAGGCCGACGCGCTCGCCGGGCCCGAGCTCGACGAGGACGTCGACGAGCCGCACCCGGCGATCAGGGCGCAAAGCAGGGCGAGGGCGACTGGCAGGCGGAGCGAGGACACGGCCGATGCGTCGTGACGCCGGCGAATCGTACCCGCAACGAGCACGTGGCCGATTCCACGAGCGAACTTACGGAAGCTTTACCGCCACCCTCGAACCCGTCCGGCCGGCCTCGCGTAGACCTCGTAAAGGAGGTGATTCGAATGGCCACCCTCTTCGCAAGGCACAAGGGCATGTTGATATCCGCCGCCGTGCTGCTCGCGATCGCGATCGCGGTCGTGCTGATCGTCGCCTACTCGGGCGGATCCGGCGGCGGTGGCGGCGGCTACTGATCCCGCGTCAACCCGGGCCGCGCTCGGCGCGGCGGACGGCGACGCCGAGCGCCTCGCCCCCGACCAGCCGGTCGAAGTGGCCGACCAGGGCCCAGAGGGCGCGGAGCCGAACCTGCGCGCCCCGATCGATCGGCTCCACACGCGACTCGCTGATGAGCGCGGCCCGGCCATCCCCCTCCGGCTCGATCCAGTGGGCGAGCATCACCCGGACGGTCCCGGGCTCGTCCCAGCCCGCGAACTCCCCGCTGCCCGCGATCCGCGGATAGTCGCGGCGGATCGTCCAGATCCGCCCGCAGAGCCCGGAGATCGACCACCGCTCGCCCTCGGCGAGGACGGTGAACGGGTAACGCCGGAAGAGCTCGCGAAAGGTGATGTCCGCCGGGGTCCTGGGGATCCGCCAGCGCACCGCCCGCCCCAGCGCCCGCGTGTCGCAGACCCGCACCCCGCCGGCGGCCTCCCAGAGCCGGTCGGCGGACGCCGACGCGCGACGGCGATGGCGGGTGCGCACCTGCGGCTCGGGGATCCAGGAATCGAGGTCGAGGTCGAGCCCGGTGCTCACGGCCGTCAGGCGGTGGCGGCCGAACGGCCGCGCCGCCAGGCCGTGCAGATGGATCGGGTTGCGATCGCCGGAGACCTCCGCGTAGCGACGTCCGATGTCGCCCGGCACCGACCATAGCGCGACCACCTCGTCGATGGACCAGGTCAGCCATCTCTAGCATCGACCGCGAACCGATGCCGGCTCGAAAGCGCGTAACGCCGGCGGGCGAGATCGTGGCGATTCCGCTCCCGGAGCGTGGACCGGCAACGCGGGATCCTCCATGCGGGGAGGGAGATCGTCCGCTTCCACGCGAGCGATCTGTGGATCACGTGCGCGCTCGAGTTCCGCGACCGCTGGCACGAGCAGTGGCAGCCGCATCACTACACGTTCCCCTACTTCCACGACGAGGCCGTCTCGTTTGCCGCCGGGCACCGTCCCTGCGCCGAATGCCGGCGCGCGAGCTACGAGGCCTACCGGGCCGCCTGGGCCGAGGGGCTCGGGGTCGGGCTGCCCTCGGCGAGGGAGATGAACCGGCGGCTCCACGGCGAGCGGATCTTCCGCGGGAGCCATCGCCGCCGCTTCCACGACCTGGCCTGGGCGGACCTCCCCGACGGCGCCTTCGTCTGGGTCCACCCGACCCCCGCTCTCGTCCTCGGCGGCGAGCTGACCGAGTGGACGCGCGAAGGATACGGCGGCCGCCGGCGCCGGCCGCGGCGGGCAACCGCGACCGTGATCACGCCCCCGGCGACCGTCGCGGCGCTGCGCGCCGGCTATCGGGTCCAGGTCGACGACGGCGCGCGCCGGTGAGCGGGGATCGCTGCCTCGGACGCGTCCGGCCATACGATCCGTAGGTGCGCGTCCTCTTCGTCCGCCACGGCGAGTCGGTGTCGAACTCGGCGATCGATCGCGTCGGCCTTCCCGAGGAGCACGGCGATCGGCTCACCGAGGTCGGGCGCGAGCAGTCGCGGGCCGCGGCCCGCGCGCTGCGAGCGGCCGGCGCGGCGCGCCTGATCTCGAGCTCGATGCGCCGCGCGGTCGAGACCGCCGAGATCCTCGCCCCCGAGCTCGGCCTCGAGGTCGAGGTCGACCCCGACCTCGCCGAGCTTCGCGAGAGCGAGGGGTTCGGCGAGCTCGAGCCAGCGGAGCAGGCCCGGCGGCGCTGGTCGACCTGGATGAGCGAGCGCGGCGAGGCCGGCTACGCGCCGCCTGGGGCCGAGTCGTTCGCCGACGTCCTCGGCCGCGTGCGCCGGGTCAAGGCCCGCCTCGAGGCAGATCCCCGCTCGCCGGCGATCGCCGTGACGCACGGGATCTTCCTCCGATTCTTCCTCGCCGACTCACTGCTCGGCGAGCGATTCGAGCCGGGCATGGTCGATCGCCTCTGGCAGCTCGACGCCCGCAACTGCGGCGTCTGCACGTTCGAGGTCCAGCCCCCGGACCCGATCCGCAACCCGGCGCCGGGCCGGTGGCGGTGCTTGTCGTGGATGTGCGTTACGTAGACGGCAGTGGCACCGACGGGCGCCGTCGACTTGGTCAATGAGAGGAGAAGCGATCGGCGAACGCAACGTTCACCGCGCTATTCGCGGCAAACGTAGGTCTCGTCGCGACCGCGACATCCCCTCTCCCACCTGACCAGTCGCCTCCCCCGACCGAGCCGGACGGACTAGCGCTGGCGGGACGGCCAGCGCCGCCCTGGTTGAAGCGCCCCGGGGCGGGTAGACGCTTCTCTCGGCACTGAAGGAGGAGAGAGTGAGCACCACAGCCATCGTCATCATCATCGTCGTCGCGATCGTCGTGATCGCGATCGTCGCCTGGGCGGCGAGCCGGTCGCGAGCGCGAAGGCGCGAGGATCGCCGCCAGATCGCGACCGCCCACCGCGAGGAGGCCGCTTCGCGGCGGATCGAGGCGCAGAAGGAGTCGGCGGTCGCCGACGAGCAGGCGGCGCGCGCCCGCCGGGAGGCGGCCGAGGCCGAGGAGCGCTCGCGGATCGCCGCCTCCAAGCACGAGACGGCGCGGGCGCACAGCGAGCACGCCGATCGGGTCGATCCCGGGGGAGGCTCGGGCGCCGAGCGCGAGCCGACGAGCGCCTCGGACCCAACACGTTGACCTGACGCCCGGCCGATCCCGCCGCTCGGCGCCCCCGGCGCCGGGCGGCGGATAGGGTCCCGGCAGCACGGTGGGCGGCCCAAACGGCAATCGGCGCGAGCTATCGGTCGGGATCGTCGGCGGCGGGTTCGGCGGCGTCGGGATCGGGGCTCGCCTGCGCCAGGCGGGGTTCGACCGGTTCGAGATCTTCGAGCGCGGCGAGACGGTCGGGGGCGTCTGGCGCGCGAACACCTATCCCGGCGCCGCCTGCGACGTCCCATCCCACCTCTACTCGTTCTCGTTCGCGCCCGCCCATCACTGGTCGCGGCGCTACGCGCCGCAACCCGAGATCCTCCGCTACCTCGAGGACTGCGTCGAGCGCTTCGACCTACGGTCGCGTCTGCGGCTCGGGACCGAGGTCACCGATGCCGACTTCGACCCCGCTAGCGCTCGCTGGACGCTGACCACCAACGGCGGCGAGCGGCGCTCCTTCGACGCCCTCATCACCGCCTGCGGGCAGCTCAGCGTCCCCGAGATCCCGCGGCTCGAGGGCCTCGACCGGTTCCCAGGCCCGGCGTTCCACTCCGCCGAATGGGATCACGGCGTCGAGCTCGCCGGCCGCCGGGTCGCGGTGATCGGAACCGGGGCGAGCGCGATCCAGTTCGTGCCCGCGATCGCGCCGATCGCCGCCCGCACCACCGTCTACCAGCGCTCGGCGCCGTGGATCCTGCCGAAGTCCGATCGCGCCTACGCCGACTGGGAGCGGCGCCTGTTTCGCGCCTTCCCGCCGCGCGTGCTCGCGAGCCGGCTCGCGTTCTTCTCGCTCCTCGAGCTCGGTGCGCACGCGCTGACCGGAAGGGAGCGGGTGCGGCGCCTGATTCGGACGATCGCCTACCGCGAGCGGCAGAGGGTCCTCGGAGGAGACCCCGAGCTGCTGGCGAAGGCGACTCCGGACTACGAGATCGGCTGCAAGCGGGTGCTGATCACGAGCGACTGGTACCCGACGCTGCGCCGCGACGACGTCGAGCTCATCACCGGCGCAGTCGAGCGCGTGACCGAGGGCGGCGTCGTCGCCGCCGGCGGCGTCGAGCGGCCCGCGGACGTGATCGTCTTCGGCACCGGCTTCGCCTCGCACGGCTTCGTCGCCCCGATGAGGATCCGCGGCCTCGACCGGCGCGAGCTGAACGAGGTCTGGGCCGGCCGCCCCGAGGCGTATTTGGGAACGACCGTGTCGGGGTTTCCGAACATGTTCGTCCTCTACGGACCGAACACGAACCACGGCTCCGGCTCGGTCCCCTACACGCTGCAATGCCAGTTCGACTACATCGTCGACGCCCTGCGGCGGGTCCGCGAGCGCGGCCTGCGCTGGATCGACGTCCGCCCCGCGGCGCAGGAGGAGTGGCGGCGCGAGATCGCCGAGCGGAGCCGGCGGACGGTGTGGATGACCGGGGGCTGCCACAACTGGTACGTCACCGACGCCGGCGAGAACACCAACAACTGGCCCGGCCCCTGGCTCGAGTACCGGCGCCGGACCCGCCGGATCAACCCGGCCGACTACCGGGCCGCGGTGTGAGACGAGCCCGCCGATGAGCCGCGCGGCGCCCCGCTTCGTCGTCGCGGCCGCGATGGCGACGGTCACGGTCGCGGCCGGCCACGACTGGGC
>JBKPNB010000260.1:0-4037 GCA_046732395.1 Actinomycetota bacterium
CCGGAGCCCCGAGCGCCTGGACGACGAGCACCCCCACCACCTCGCCGCCCTCCGCGCCCCCCGCCCGGAGCGGGTAGCGGCCGTCGGCGATCCCGGTCGCCCCGGGGAGCTCGAGCTGGACGAAGGAGAAGGTCGGCGCCGCGCCCGCCCTACTCAGTAGTGGCGCTTCGAGGCCTGCTGGCCGTTCGAGGCCTTGTGCTTCGAAGCGCCGTCGCGCTTCGGGCCCTTCAGCGTCCCGTGCTTACGGGTCTTGACCGAGTACCGGGAGGGCTTGGTCGAGACGCTCGGCTGTCGGATCTTCGCGATCCGCCCGATCAGCCGCTTCCACTGGCCGGGCCGCAGGAGCTGCTCGAACCGGCGGCCGACCTGGTTCGGGCCGCCGCCGAGGCTCTCCAGGAACGCCCGCATCCTCAGGCCCCAATCCGTGACTTTGCCCTCGTAGTAGGTCGGAGCCGCGAGCGGACGACCGTTTGCATCCGAGAAGCCGATCTCGATCGAGCTGCCGGGGTAGAAGGTGGCGATCCGCTGGCCGGCGACGACGGTGTCGCCGGCGTGGACGGTGGGGGTGATGCCCTCGTAGACGAAGATGATCTGGCCGGCACGCGGGCCGTCGAGGAGCTTGTAGAGGACGCCCTGCCCGGCCGGACCGGCGCCGCCGTTCGGCCAGCCGGCGGCCTCGGTCTTGATGATCCGGGCGTTACCGATCGCGTTGATCGGGCCGCTGCCGGTGAAGTCGACCCCCATGTCGGTCCGGCCCCAGGTATAGGAGAGGAACGGGAACTGGTAGCCGCCGCCCGACAGCGGGGTGAAGGCGATGTGGATGCGGTTGCCGTAACCCGGGAGCGAGAAGCTGGTCGGTCCGGGCAGGTCGTCCTGCGAGATCACCTCCTCCGGCGTCATCACGCCCTGGAGCTTGAGCGCGCTCTTGATGAGGTCGTCGCTGAGCGAGCCCGGGCCATGGTGTCCAGCGACAGGGACGCCGTCGATGGCGCCGATGTCGAGCGAGCTCCCGGGCGAGCCGCGGCTCGGGTGCCCGGACTTGGCGAGCGCCTTCTTGGCCTTGCCGTGGCCGCGCGAGCTGCCGCAGCGGAGCCCGGTGACGGTGAGGCGGAAGCCGTTATCGGCGAAGTACTCCATCCCCGCCAGCACGCGCTGATCGATCTGGCCGGTGCGAATGTCGTTGCGACCGCAGCGGTAGATCTCGAGGCGCGGGTCGGTGAGGACCTGGCGCTCGAGCTGGCTCTTCGACGCCAGCAGCGCCTGGGTGACGCTCGCGTGCTGGACCTTGAACGGGTTCTTGCCGGCGGCCCGGTAGATCGCAGTGTCCTCGAGCAGCTTCCAGCCGTCGAGGATCGGCTTCGGGTCGATCCGCGGCGCGCCCTTGCCGGTCGGGCGGATCGCGAAGTTGAGGTGCGGGGCGAGCCGCTGCGAGGTCTTGCCGATCCGCCCGAGGACGGTGCCGGCCGTCACCCGCGAGCCCTTGTGGAGGCGGCGCAGCTCCATCGTCTTCTGGTTGAAGTGGAGGACGTTGTCGAGGTAGGCCTTCACCGAGCCGTAGCCGGGCATCCGCTGCTGGAGGAGATGGTCGATCTGCTCGGTGAAGTCGCCGCGCGTGACGTTGTGCGCCCGCGCCGGGAGGGCGTGGAGGCGCGGGCGGAGATCCTCGGTGTTGATCGGGCCGCGCCGGCGGGGCGCGCTCGACGCCTTCGCGGAGGAGGCGCGCGCGGAGCGCTCGCCCGACCCCTTCGCCGCCTTCCCCTTCGCCGCCGCCTTCCTGCCGCCGCTGGTGGCGGGACCGGTCGGCTTCGCGTCGCGCCCCGGGCGGACGAGCTTGAAGTCGGCCGCGGTCAGGGTCCGCGGCTTCGGGACGGGGTAGACCTTCGAGACCTCGCCGAGCCCGGCGTAGATGAAGCGGTTGCCGTAGGTGTCCTCGAGGACCACGTAGCGGCCGAGCCTCTTGCTCCGCCCGATCCGCTCGATCGTCCCGTCGTTGACCGCGACCACCTTCGCGCCGGAGTGGGCGTAGATGTTGATCCCTCGACGTGTGGGTGAGCTTGTGACCACGCTGGCGACGTTGCCGGTCGCGCCCTTGTGCGGCTTCGCGCGCCTCGCCGCCTGGCGGGCGATGAGGTCGTCGGCGTAGCGGGCCTTCGCCGCCACCGGGAACCGGTCGCCCTGGGTGAGCCCGGTCAGCGAGCCGAGCAGGCCCTGCGGCATCTTCCCGTACTGATGGGCATAGAGGAGGACCTCGTCGACATACCAGTTCGCGTGGTTGTAGGCGAAGATCGCGCGACGGAGGTCGTTCTCGCCACCGGCGGCCTTGAGGTAGCGGGCGGCGGCGCAGATCGCGTCGACGGGGTTGTACGGATCCGCCTTGCCATCGCCGTTGGCGTCGATCCCCCAGGCCTTCCAGCTCGAGGGCAGGAACTGCATCCAGCCGACGGCGCCCGCCGATGAGACGTTGAGGTTGGTGCCGAAGTTGGTCTCGATCCGGTTGATGCTGGCCAGGACCGGCCACGGGATGTCGTACTCGGTGCCGCACGCCTGGTAGATGGGGAGCAGGAACGGCGGGATCGAGAACTGCGAGATGAAGAAATCGGGGACCCCGAGCGGGGCGGGGTTGACGGGCGCGACCGAGGTGGTGGGGTTCGAGTTGGTCGGGACCCCGTTCGGCCTGCGCTGGGGCGGCGGTTTCATCGCGTGGTGCTGCTGCGGGTGGTGGTGCCGGTTGCCTGAGGCGCTCTGACCGCCGTTCTGGCGGTGGTGGCGGCGATGGTTTCCATTCGAGGCGGAATGACCGCCGCCGTGGTTGCCGGCGCCGCCCGGCTTGACCTCGACGCCGCCCCCGCCGCCGCCGCTCCCGTGCCCGCCGGAGTGCACCCCGGTCGGTCCGGTCGGGCCGGTCGGGCCCGTCGGTCCGGTGGGGCCGGTCGGTCCGGTGGGGCCCGTCGGTCCGGTGGGGCCCGTCGGGCCCGTCGGGCCGGTGGGGCCAGTCGGGCCGGTGGGGCCCGTCGGGCCGGTTGAGCCGGTGCCGGTGGTCCCGGACTCGCCGGTGTCGAGTGGGCTCGAGCAGTCGGGGTCGGCCATGTCGACGAGCCCGTCGCCATCGTTGTCACTCAGGTCCGAGCACTGGGGGGGGCTCGGCGTGGAGACGGTGCCGACGGTCGGCACGGTGACGCTGACGGTCCCGTCGCCGCTCCCGACCTGGCCCGAGGCCGAAGCGACGCCGATCGCGAGGACGGCTGCGAGTACAGCCAACGCCGCGATCATCACGAAGTTCCGTCTCATCGTCGCCCTGTCCGCGCCTCGAGCTTCCAACCGCGAGGAATGACCGCGAACCCGCTCCCCGTCGAAGCAGGCGGAACGCTACTTGTTATGCACCCCTTGCGCAAGCTCGAGCGGTCCACCGACACGGTAGCTGAGACGTGCGTCGGCGGGCGCAGGTTGGGCCCCTCGGCGCGCTCGATTGCGGCGTTGGATCCGCCGCTCGCGGCCCGGCGCGCGCTACCCTGCGCCGATGAGCGAGGACGTCGAGCACTCGAGCCTTCGGACCCGCGGCGAGGAGGCCCTCGGGGATCTCGCGCAGGCGCTGCTCGAGAATCCGGTTTTCAACGGGGCGCTCAGCACGGCGCTGGGGGCCGGCGAACGCGCGCTTGGGGCCCAGCGCAGCGCGATGGGCGCGCTCAACATCGCCTCCGGCGCCGATCTCGAGCGGCTCGGCCGGCGGCTTCGCTCGCTGTCCGATCGCCTCGAGGCGATCGAGGATCGGCTCGACGACCTCGCCGACGAGGTCGCCGCGTTTCGTGCGCGAGAAGCCGCCGGCGAGTCGGCGGG
This sequence comes from Actinomycetota bacterium, assembly GCA_046732395.1. Taxonomy (GTDB): domain Bacteria; phylum Actinomycetota; class Thermoleophilia; order Solirubrobacterales; family 70-9; genus JAWVFM01. The sequence continues at coordinate 3,835 of JBKPNB010000260.1, forward strand.
CCCCGGCCGCCCCGGCTTCGCGGTGACCGCCGACGAGCAGGGATAGGGGGCCTCCAGCCTTGCCTGCGGGCGGAGCCGGCTCCTCGCAATCGGGGCTCACCGACGCGCTTCGCGAGGCCGTTGCGGGGACGCTGAGCCTCGCCGGGCGCTCCGCCCGCGCCGGCTCGGCCGCCCTGCGGGGTGAGCGCGGATCGGAGCTCCTC
>JBKPNB010000261.1:0-6391 GCA_046732395.1 Actinomycetota bacterium
GCCGCTCGCGGGCGCCTTCGCCGACACCTTCTGGTGGGCGCTCGGCCTCTGCCTGATCGCCGCGATCCCGGCCGCGATCCTAGCCCGAGCCGAGCGCCGGGCGGCGGCCGGGCAGGCGCCGGGTCCGGTCGGCGCCCCCGGCCCGGCGTGAGCGGCCGTACCCTTCCAGGGGCAACCGCCGAGCGATGCTGAACCGCCTTCGCAACTTCACCCTCACCCCGCGCCAGTACTTCCTCGTCGCCGCGCTCGCGCTCGCCTCGCTGGTGGTGATCGTCCTCACCGGCACCGCGGTCCGGCTGACCGGCTCGGGCCTCGGGTGCCCCGACTGGCCGAAGTGCTACGGCAGCGCGGTCCCGCCGCTCCAGAGCCACGCCCTGATCGAGTACGCGAATCGGATCTTCACCGCCCTCGTCGGGCTGGCGGTGATCGCGGCCAGCGTCCTCGCCTGGCGCCGGCGACCGTTCCGCTGGCACCTCGCCCTGTTCGGCGCGCTGCTGCCGATCGGCGTCGTCTGCCAGGCGATCCTCGGCGGGCTCGTCGTCCGCTACCACCTCGCCCCCGGGCTGGTGATGACCCACTTCATCGTCTCGATGCTGCTGCTCGACGCCGCCTTCGCTCTCGCTTGGTGCTCGCGGTACGAGCCCGGGGAGCGAGGACCCTCGGAGGATCGGCTCGGAGTCTGGGCGGTCCGGGGCCTGATTCCGCTCGGGCAGCTGACGATCCTCGCCGGGACGATCACCACCGGGTCCGGTCCCCACGCCGGCTCGCACGCCGGCCAGCTCGTCCATCGCTTCACCTTCGAGGGCACCGACACGCTGCGGTGGATGGTCGAGCGCCACGCGGTGATCGCCGGGCTCTTCGCCGCCGGGGCGATCGTCGTCTACCTGCTGCTCCGCCGGGATGGCGGCGACCGCCGGGCGCTGCGGCCGCTCGGCTTCGTGATCGGGCTGCTCGCGATCCAGGGCGCGGTCGGCGGCATCCAGTGGGCGCTGAAGCTGCCCACCGAACTGGTCTGGATCCACGTCGCGCTCGCCACCGCGACCTGGCTCGCGACGCTGTGGACGGTGGCCACCGCCGGGCGCCTGGCGACCGCCCGCGAACCGGCGGCGGCACCGGTCGGCGAGCGGGCCGGGATCGCGTAGGCGCGGGCCGGTGGCCGACTACTACCTCGTCGAGAACGCCACGGGCCCGGATTGGGACCCGGCGAAGGGCCGGCGCGAGCAGGTCGGGTGGGACGAGCACGCGGACTTCATGGACCGGCTCGTCGAGGAGGGGGTGATCGTCCTCGGCGGCCCGACCGGCGAGGGCGAGACCGACAACACGCTGCTCGTCGCCGACGTCTCGAGCGAGGAGGAGGTCCGCTCGCGGCTCGCCGAGGACCCCTGGTCGGGCACGATCCTGACGATCGCGAGCGTCAGACCGTGGTCGGTATGGCTGCGGGCCGAGCGGGCGCCCGGGGGCGGCGCGGAATGATCGGCCGGCGAGCTCCGCGCTGCCTCCGTCTCCTTTAAGCGCTCAGTGGGCGATCACCTTCCGCCTCGAGGTGCTCGGCTTCGCCTGCTCGGAGGTGTCGACGCTTGCCCGCACCCGGAGCCCGCTGTGGTTCCGGAAGTAGCGCCGCGCCTTGTCGCTCAGGCGCAGGCGCAGCCGCCGGGCCTTGCCGCCCTCTAGGCGGAACGGACCCTTTGCGACGACGAACTTCGCGCTGCCGGCGGCGCCGCGAATGACGATCTTGCCGCCGTCGCAGGAGCGCCACTTCGCGGGGCACTTGACGCCGAGGCTGAGGCGGTCGCCGGGCACCTTCAGGTTGCGCTTGGTGAGCGACGCCGCCCGCTGGCCGAATCCCTCGAATTCGGCCGCCAGGTGGTAGCCGGGCGGGACGACCTTCGGCGCCGGCGCCTTGACGAAGCCGCCGAGGGCGCCGGGCTTCTCGCGGACCGGGAGCCGCAGCTCGAGGTTGGAGACGGTGAAGTCGCCCTGGCCGTTCGAGGGGCGGCCGTAGGGGGCGTCGTTCGGGAGCAGCTCGAGCTTCGCGACGTGGCCCGGCGCGAAGCGCCAGCCGTTGGCGTGGAGCTGGAAGACCTGCCGTCCCGGTCCCGCGGTGGTCCGCGGCCGCCACAGCCCGCGGGCGACGAGCGTCTCGGTTCCGTCCGGGGCGACGTCGAGGAGCCGCGCGGCAACCTGCGAGTTCGGGTTCGATCGCGAGAAGCGGGCGATCACCGTCGGGACGCCGATCAGCGTGTAGCCGCTCGACGGCGCGGCGGGCACCCGGTAGCTGGCGACCCCCGGCTGATCGGCGCCCGGCGCGGTCGCGCAGGCGCCGCCGCCGAGCACCGGGTCGAAGCTCCTGCCGATCGCCGGATCGCCGGCGGTCGCCGAGATCGTCTGCGGCGGCCGCGAGTCGAAGCGGACCTCGCCGGGCGCGATCGCCGCCCAGTCCCGCGCGTAGAACGGTCCGCCGGACGGCGCCGACGACGGGCAGGTCTGGGTCATCGCGATCACGCCCTGGAAGGGCAATGGGCCGGAGCCCTTGACGTAGTGGTCGAACCAGGCGAAGACCCGGTTCTGGAGGCGGTGGATGACGTCGGCCTTGTTCTGCGCCCGCGGGTGGCCGAAGTCGCCGAAGAAGAGCGAGACCGGCGTCCTCGGGTACTGGGTCTTGGTCCGGTTGTAAAAGCGGATCGCCTCGTCGACCGGGAACAGGTCGTCGGTGAAGCCGTTGGAGATCAGGAGCGGCGCCGGCGGCTCGGAGTGGTCGACGTAGTAGGAGGAGTGGTGGCCGGTGATCTCGTCGACGGTCGCCGTCACCGCCGGATCGCCGTCGTATGGCTCGCCGGCGTCGATGCGGTTCTTCCAGCTCGTCAGGTCGGCGTCCGGGTCGGCGCCGGGCGGCGCGCAAAAGTGCAGCGCGCAGCCGACCAGGTAGAGGCCGTCGACGAGGCTCTTCTTGTCGACCCCGACCCGGCCGCGATACGGCGCGTCGGCGACGTAGTCGAGGGTGCTGCCGTTCGGCTCGAGCGAGGCGGCGAGGTCGGTCCAGGGGACGTTCGGGGTGGCGGCGGCGAGGCTCATCGGCGTCCCGTCCGGGCTCCTCCACGGCACCAGCGATCCGTCCGGGAGCATCGTCCGGTCCTTGAGCGCGGCGAGCGCCATCGAGGCCCCGCCCCCGTAGGAGCCACCGACGGCGCCGATCCGGGTCGGGGCGACGAGCCCCTCGTCGACCAGCTCGCCGGCGAAGAGCTGGGCGTCACGGACCTCGTAGCGGTCGTCCATCAGGCGGATGTAGCCGGCGGCGCAGCCGGCGGGGTCGGCGGCCCGCGAGGCGGCCGACCCGCACGACTCGCCGAAGCCACGGTCGGTCATGCTGAACGTCGCGTAGCCGCGATCGAGGTAGGGCTGCATCGCCGAGGGGCCGAGCTTCGAGCCGCCGTAGCCGTGGAAGAGCATGATCAACGGATACGGACCGTCGGGCCCGGAGGCGGGGGCCGGCGGGAACGCCGCGTTGACGTCGATCGGAACACCGTCGAACGTCTTCGTCGTCGAGCGGGGGCTGGTCGAGCCGCAGAAGCGGACGCCGTCGGGCTGGACCGAGCAGCTGACTTCCCCGCCGAAGACGCTCGCGATGTCGGCGTTTGCCGCCGGTGCAAGGGCGAGGGCGGCGACCCCGCGACCACGAGCCCAGCGACCGTCCGTCGCGTTAGAGCCAAGGAGTCCTCCATCCTCCATGGCCGTCGACGATGCGATTAGCCGCGTCGGGCCCCCAGGTTCCGCGTTCGTAGGTCCGCAGCTCCGCAGGCGAGTCGAGCAGCGGCTGGACGATCCGCCAGGTCTGATCGACCGCGTCCTCGTCGGAGAATCGCTGGCGATCGCCCCGCAGGGCGTCGCCGAGGAGCCGCTCGTACGGGGTCGGCTGCTCTCCGAGCTGCTCGGCGAACAGCAGGTCGAGGTGCACCTGGCGGAGCGCCTCGGAGCCCGGCTGCTTCGCCTCGACGACGACGGACGCGCCGGAGTCGGGGTCGATGCGGAAGATCAGCTCGTCGGCCTCGGGCGACACTCGCCCGCCGATCCCGAGCGGCGGCGGGCTGCGGAAGATCACCCGCACCTCGGTCACCCGCTTCCGCAGCGCCTTGCCGGCGCGGATGAAGAACGGGACGCCCGACCAGCGCCAGTTCTCGACCTCGATGCGCAGAGCCGCGTAGGTCTCGGTGGTCGAGTCGGGCGCGACGCCCTCCACGTCGAGGTAGCCGTCGTACTGGCCGCGGACGTAGTCGGCGGGATCGGCGGCCGGAATCGACTTGAACAGGTCCAGCTTTTTGTCGCGGACGGGATCGGGGTCGGTGTCGGCGCCGGCCGGGGGCTCCATCGCGGTCAGCGCCAGGAGTTGGAGGAGATGGTTCTGGACGACGTCGCGGACCGCCCCGACCGGGTCGTAGAAGCGCCCCCGGTCCTCGACCCCGAAGTCCTCGGCCATCGTGATGTGGACGGAGTCGACGTAGCGGCGGTTCCAGACCGGCTCGAGCAGGGTGTTGGCGAAGCGCAGGTAGAGGATGTCCATCACCGGCTCCTTGCCGAGGAAGTGGTCGATCCGGTAGATCTGCGACTCGTCGAGGACCCGCTGGAGGTCGCGGTTGAGCGCCGCTGCCGAGTCCCGGTCGTATCCGAACGGCTTCTCGATCACCACCCGGGCGCGCTTCGTCAGCCCGACCTCGTGGAGCCGGTCGATCACCTCCGCGAACAGGGAGGGGGGGATTTCGAGGTAGAAAACGAGTTGGCTGGCGTCGCCGACCTCCCGGTCCAGGCGCTTGAAGGTTTCGTCGTCGTCGTAGTCGCCGTAGACGTAGTCGAACCGCTCCGCGAGCCGTTTGAAGACGGCGTCGTCGTATTCGCCGACGGTGTTCTTGACCGCGGTCCGGGCGTGCTCGCGGAGCGAGTGGTCGGTCCAGCGGTCGCGCGCGATGCCGACGATCCGGCAGTCGAGCTCGCCACGCGCCTCGAGCCGGTAGAGGGCGGCGAACGTCTGCTTCTTCGCCAGGTCGCCGGTGAGGCCGAAGATCACGAGGACGTCGCATTCGACCGCTCTCCCCCTCCGCTTCCCTCGCGAGCGATCAGCCATTGGCGCCGGTAGGCTAGCCAACCTCCGGCGGCGTCAACCGAGCGGGCGAGGAGGACATGGCACAGCTAGGAATGGTCGGACTGGGCCGGATGGGGGCGAACATCGTCCGCCGGCTGATGCGCGACGGTCACGAGTGCGCGGTCTACGACGTCAACCCCGACGCCGTCTCGACGCTGGCCGGCGAGGGCGCGAACGGCGCGGGGTCGCTGGCCGAGCTGGCCCAGAAGCTCGACCCGCCGCGGGCGGTGTGGGTGATGGTCCCCGCCGGCGATATCACCGAGGAGACGGTTCACGACGTCGCCGAGGTCCTCGAGAGCGGCGATGCGATCATCGACGGCGGCAACTCCTACTACCGCGACGACCTCCGGCGGGCCGCCGCGGTCTCCGATCGCGGCATCGACTACATCGACTGCGGGACGAGCGGCGGCGTGTTCGGCCTCGACCGCGGCTACTGCCTGATGATCGGCGGCCCCGATGACGCCGTCGAGCGCCTCGATCCGATCTTCCGCACGATCGCCCCCGGGGTCGAGGCGGCAGTACGGACGCCGGGGCGCGACGGCGAGCCCTCGCCGTCGGAGAACGGCTACCTGCACTGCGGCCCGACCGGCGCCGGCCACTTCGTGAAGATGGTCCACAACGGGATCGAATACGGGGTGATGGCCGCCTACGCCGAGGGGCTCAACGTCCTTCGCAACGCGAACGCGGGGAAGGTGGAGCGCGAGGCGGATGCCGAAACGGCGCCGCTCGAGCACCCCGAGTACTACCAGTACGACATCGACATCCCCGAGGTCGCCGAGGTCTGGCGGCGGGGAAGCGTGATCGGCTCCTGGCTCCTCGACCTGACCGCCTCGGCGCTGCGGCAGTCGCCGAGCCTCGACGACTTCGCGGGCCGGGTGTCTGACTCCGGCGAGGGCCGGTGGACGTCGATCGCCGCCATCGAAGAGGGCGTTCCGGCGCCGGTGCTCTCGAACGCGCTCTACTCGCGGTTCGCCTCGCGCGGCCTCGACGACTTCGCCGACAAGGTGCTGTCGGCGATGCGCAAGCAGTTCGGGGGCCACCTGGAGAAGCCGAGCTAGTGTCCCGAGTCGGAAGTCCACCGGCATTCGAGCGGCCCTCCGACCCGCGACACTAGGCGCCCAATGCTCGAGCTCGAGCGAACGGCCGACGCCGAGGGCGCGGCCCGCCGCGCGGCGGAGCTGATCGCCGCCGCGGCCGACGACGCGGTCGCCGCACGCGGCGAGTGCGCGGTCGCGCTGAGCGGGGGCAAGACGCCCTGGC
>JBKPNB010000262.1:0-9167 GCA_046732395.1 Actinomycetota bacterium
TCGCGACCTTGAGGCCGAGCAGGGCGCACTTCATCCGCGTCGCCGAGATGTCGATCCCGAGCAGGTCGAGGACGAACTCCTTCGGCAGCCGCAGGACCTCCTCGCGGCTCATGCCGGCGAGCTCCTCGGTCAGCATCGACGTCGCGGCGGTCGAGATCGCGCAGCCCTTTCCCTCGAACCTCGCCTCGGCGACCCGGCCCTCGTCGTCGAGCAAGAGGAAGAGATGCTGCTCGTCCCCGCAGAACGGGTTCGAGTCGGCGTAGTCGAGGTCGAAGTGGTCCGGCCGCCCGAAGTTGTGCGGTCGCTTGTAGTGCTCGAGGATCTGCTCGCGGTAGAGGTCGTCCATCGCAGGGACTAGTCGACCTCGAACACGCGCCGGACGTCATCGAGGCCGTCGACGAGCCGGTCGATCTCCTCGGGCGTCGTGTAGGCGCCGAAGCTGGCCCGGGCGGTGGCGGCGACGCCCAGCCGCTCCATCAGCGGCTGGGCGCAGTGGTGGCCGGCGCGGACCGCGACGCCGTGCCGGTCGAGGATCTCGGAGACGTCGTGGGGATGGACGCCGTCGAGCTCGAACGACACCGGGCCGAGCCGCTCGGGCCCGCGAGGCGGCCCGAACACGCGAAGCCCCGGGACCTCGCCGAGCCGCTCCAGCGCGTAGTCGGCGATCTCGACCTCGTGCGCGGTCACCGCGTCCATCCCCAGCGAGTCGAGCCAGCGAAACGCCGCCGCCATCCCGATCGCCTGGGCGATCGCCGGGGTCCCGGCCTCGAACCTGGCGGGCGGGTCGGCGTAGGTCGTGGCGCCCTTCGTGACCTTGCGGATCATCGACCCCCCGCCGAGGAACGGTGGCATCTCCTGGAGCAGGTCGAGCCGGCCCCAGAGCGCGCCGATCCCGGTCGGCGCGTAGAGCTTGTGGCCGGTGAGCGCGTAGAAGTCGACGCCGAGCGCGGCGACGTCGAGGGACAGCTTCGGCGCCGCCTGCGCGCCGTCGACGAGGACAAGCGCCCCGGCCTGGTGGGCGGACCGGGCGATCTCGGCGATCGGGTTGCGCGTCCCGAGCACGTTCGAGACGTGGGCCACGGCGACGAGCTTCGGGGCGAGATCGAGCGCCCGGGCGAGGTCGGCGAGGTCGAGCTGGCCGCCGTCGCCGATCCCGACCCAATCGACGATCGCCCCGGTCGCGGCGGCGAGCTGCTGCCAGGGGATGATGTTCGAGTGGTGCTCCATCTCGGTCACCACGATCCGATCGCCGGCGCCGACGTTCGCAGCGCCCCAGCTCCGGGCGACGAGGTTGATGGCCTCGGTCGCGTTGCGGACGAACACCACCTCGCGGCGATCGGCGGCGCCGAGGTGGTCGGCGACCGTCGCTCGGGCGCCCTCGTAGGCGGCGGTGGCCTCGGCCGAGAGTGTGTGCGAGCCGCGGTGGACGTTCGCGTGATGGCGGCGCTCGTAGCGGTCGACCGCCTGGATCGAGGCCAGCACCCGCTGAGCGCTGGCGGCGCTGTCGAGGTAGGCCACGGGGCGCCCGTGGACCTCACGGGCGAGCGCCGGGAAGGCGGCGCGGACCTTCTCGATCGGGTAGGCAGACGGCGGGGCTGTGGTCAGTGCCGGCTCCATCAGGCGGCCGTCTCGACCTCCTCGCGGATCCAGCCGTAGCCGCGCTCCTCGAGCGCCGCGACCAGCTCCGGGCCGCCTTCCTTGACGAGCCGCCCGCTGAACATGACGTGGACGAAGTCCGGCTCGACGTAGTGGAGGATCCGCTGGTAGTGGGTGATGATCAGGATCCCCATGTCCGGGCCGGCGAACCGGTTGACACCCTCGGCGACGGTCCGCAGGGCGTCGATGTCGAGTCCCGAGTCGGTCTCGTCGAGGACGGCGAGCAGCGGCCGCAGGAGCGCGAGCTGGAGGATCTCCATCCGCTTCTTCTCCCCGCCCGAGAAGCCGTCGTTGAGGTAGCGGCCCGAGAAATCCTTCGGGATATCGGCGAGCGCCATCGCCTCCTCGGTCAGCTTCCGGAAGTCGCGCAGCTTCACCTCGGGCTCGCCGCGGGCGTCGCGCTGGGCGTTGAGCGCCATCCGCAGGTACTTGGCCACCGTGACGCCGGGGATCGCGACCGGATACTGGAAGGCCATGAACAGCCCCGCTCGGGCGCGCTCCTCGGGCGCCGCCTCGGTGATGTCCTCGCCATCGAAGCGGATCTCGCCCGAGGTGACCTCGAATGCCGGATGGCCCATGATCGCGTTCGCGAGCGTCGACTTGCCGGATCCGTTCGGGCCCATCAGCGCGTGGACCTCGCCGGCGGGGACGCGCAGGTCGAGGCCTCTGAGGATCTCCTTGCCCTCGGCGCTCACGTGCAGGTCTCGAATCTCCAGTTCAGGCATCTACGTCTCCGTGTTCGGTTTCGTCGGTCCCGCCGGGCACTATGCGACGGCGAGCGGGCGGCGGTCGGGCTGGTGCTCGCCCGAGAACTCGACGAGCTCGGCCAGCGAGGTGTTGGCGAGCGCCCTCGTCACCCCCCCGTGGACCCGGGTCCAGAGCAGCTTCGTGGCGCAGGCGCCGTCGTCGAGCTCATGGGAGCAAAGCACGCGGCCCTCGCGCTCGGAGTGGAAGCATTCCATCGGCGCGATCGGGCCCTCGAGCGCCTCAACCACCTCGCGCATCGAGATCTCGCTCGCGGGCCGAGCGAGCCGGTAGCCGCCGTGGGCGCCGCGGACCGAGCCGACGAGGCCGGCGTCGCGAAGCTTCGCCACCAGATGCTCGAGGTAGGCGAGGGGCAGGGTTTCTGCGCCGGCGACCGCGGCCAGCGAGACGGGCTCGGCATCGGGGCCGGATCCGGCCCGCCGCCCGAGCTCGACCATGAGCCGGACGCCGTATTCGGCCTTCGTCGAGAACAGCATCTCGACTAAATCCTAGCTGAGGGGTCGGTTATGGGTGCCGAGCGCTGGACGTGGACGGAGATCACTACGCCGAGGTCGCCGGGCTCGGCTCGGGCTCGGCCTGGACGCGGCGGCCGAAGCGGTGGGCCCAGCGGCGGACCGGCTGCTCGAGCAGCCGCGCCGAGAGGTACGCGTAGAAGAGCGAGACCGGGAAGACGAGTGCGGTCCAGGCCAGCGCCGCCCATGCCGAGCCATCCTGCGGGAGCGAGAACTCGCGCAGCGCGAACCAGATCACCGCGAAATGGATCAGGAACACCCCGTAGCTGATGTCCGCGAGCCAGCGGATCGCCCGATTCCCGAACGGCCACTGGATCCAGCTCGGCGCGAGCGCGACGGCGACCAGGACCGCCGCGAGCGTCAGCGGGAGGCCGAGCTCGACCGCCAGCGAGCGATGGAGGGTGAGCGGGTCGTCGAGGTAGTTGCGGCCGGCGATGTAGCTGAAGACGCCGAGCGCCAGGACCGCGACGAGCGTCGTCCGAAGCGCGTACGGTGCGAGCGCCTCGGCGCTCCAGCGATCCCGCAGGCGGACGTAGAGCCACGCCCCGGTCATGCCCGATCCGAAGGCGATCGCGTAGCTCGGCAGCTCGCTCTCGTAGTTGACCGCGATCCGAGTCCGCGCTGCGCTCGAGAGGTCGATGCCGACGAGCGACGCGAGCGAGCCCGCGTGCTGTGCGCCGAAATGCCAGAGAACGACGATCGCCGCCGCCGCGAGGAGCCCGACGAACGGACGCCGGAAGTACCAGGCCGCGATGAACGGCAGCACGACGTAGAAGCCGATCTCGAGCGAAAGCGTCCAGACCGGGGCGATCACGCCGAGGCCTAGGGGAAAATTCGACGAGACCAGGAGCGCCGGCGCCTGGAGGAAGGCGAGGTGGGTGACGATCGGTCCCGCGCCCGGGATCCCGGGGGAGTCGATTACCGTCGCCAGCAGGACGAGCGCGACCCCGAGCGCGAGCCAGTAGGCGGGCAGGATCCGAGCCGCGCGCCTGATCGCGTAGGCGCCGACGGAGCCGAACCGGCCGCCGGTGGCGACCGTCGGCAGGTAGACGACGAAGCCGCTGACGACGAACAGGATCACGACGCTCGAGGGCAGCGCCCCGCGGACGAGGACCGGGAGGAACCAGGTGCCGAGCAGCCCGAAGGTTCCCGAGATCGTGAGGACGTGGAAGAGCGTCACCCCGAAGATGCCGATCGCCCGGTAGCCGTCGAAGACCGGCACGACCGGAATCCCACGCGCCCGTCGCCACGCCTTGCCGGGGTCGACGACGCCGGCGATGGCGCCCCGCCCACCCGGCTCGCCGGCGCCGGAAGCGCGATCGTCGTCCACTCGCAGAAGCCTAGTTGGCGCGGGCGGAGCGGCCGTTCGCCGCCTCTCTAGAATGGATGGGCCCGCGACGCGTGGCGGGCGAGAAGGAGGTTGCCCCAATGACCACCACCCGCAAGTCCAATTTCACCGCTGGGCTGCGGACGCTGTTGCTGATGGCGACGCTCGGCGGCCTGCTGGTCGTGATCGGCGCGCTGGTCGGCGGCGCCAAGGGGGCTGCCGGCTTCCTCGTCTTCGCGCTGCTGCTGAACTTCGCGTTCTACTGGTTCAGCGACAAGATCGCGATCGCCTCGGCCGGCGCGAAGCCGATCTCCGAGCAGGAGGCCCCTCAGCTCTACGCGATGGTCCGCGAGCTGACGACTCGCGCGAGGCTGCCGATGCCGCGGCTCTACGTCATTCCGTCCGAGCAGCCGAACGCGTTCGCCACCGGCCGCAACCCCGAGCACTCGGCGGTGGCGGTGACGAGCGGGATCACGAAGCTGCTCACGCCGGACGAGCTCCGCGGCGTCCTCTCGCACGAGCTCGGGCACGTCCGCAACCGCGACATCCTCACCCAGTCGGTCGCCTCGGCGATGGGCGCGGCGATCACCTGGATCGCCTACATGCTGCTCTGGTTCGGCGGCGAGGACAACAACTCGCCGCTCGGAGCGATCGGGGCGCTCGCGATGGTGCTCCTGGCACCCCTCTCTGCGAGCCTGATCCAGCTCGCGATCTCGCGCCAGCGCGAGTACTCCGCCGACGCCACCGGCGCCCAGATCTGCGGAAACCCGGAGGCCCTCGCGAGCGCGCTGCTGCGACTCGAGGAGGGCGCGAAGGCGATCCCGATGCAGGTCAACCAGGCGACCGAGCCGCTCTACATCGTGCGCCCGTTCCGCGGCGGCGGCATCGCCGGATTGTTCTCGACGCACCCGCCGATCGAGGAGCGCGTCCGCCGGCTGCGCCAGATGCGCCCGGCGCTTTAGGGACCTAGCGAACGCGATAGACCTAGCGAACGCGATAGATATAGAGGTTGCCTTGCGTCGCGTGTGCGTTCGCGTCGCCGCCGGTGAGGTAGACGCGGCCACCGGCGACGATCGGGCTCTCCCAGTGTCCGGGCGGAGCCTGAAGACGCCGGACCCGATCGCCGTTTCCGGCCCGGTAGACATTCAGCTCGCCCTTCGGGCGATAGATCCAAACGAGGCCGCCGGCCACCACGGGACTCGTACCGCCCGTGGACTTGTGCCAGGTCCTGTGCAAGCGTCCCCCTTCGAGGCGGTAGGTGGCGGCACCGCCGCCGGCTGCGACGAAGGCCAGCGTCGAGCGCGAACGGTGGAGCACGGCAGGCGATGAGACCATCGCGCCGTGCCCGGGAGTTGGAAGGCTTTGCGATTCACCCCCGAGTTGCTGCCCCGCGGAGCCCGTCACGCCGTAAAGGGCGGACCGTATGTTCACCAATCGCAGCAGGCGGTCCTTCCCACCCTGGAGCAGGTATCGGGGCTCGCCCCCACGTGGAGGCGGGAGCAGCGCGGGGCTCGCCGAGCCGAGGTCGAGGTCGTTTGCCTCGAGGAAGCTCTGATTGGAGGGGGTGTAGTGGCGCAGAAGACCGGCGGCGCCTGGAGCCAGCTCGAGGATCGAGTCTCCCCAATTCGTGCCTCCATCGAACGGCCCGTTGCCGGTGGTCGCGTAGACGAGGCCGGTGTAGGGATCGACGACCGCTCCGCCGCGCCCCCAGATCGATGACCCGGTGAGGCAGGAGCTCGGGTCGAGGAGCTCCTCGCGGTCCGAGCACATCGCGTTCACGACGCCGCCGATCTCGCCCGTCGCGCGAGCGACCGCCACCACGGCGCCCTGGTAGGGACGGGCGTCGAAGTAGCCGCTGGTCGTGGCGAGGACGTACTTGCCGGCCACATTCAATGCCGAGTTGATCTTCTCTTGCGCCGGATCGAGGGTGATCGGCGCGGGCCAGCTTCCGTTAGTCGCCTCGCGTCCGTCGCGAACGCGGAGCTTGTGAATCATGCCGTCCGGAGAGGCGGCGTAGATGAAGCGGTCGCTCGGATCGGCGGCCGGGCTCGCTTCGGTGATTCGATAGCTGCCCGCCAACGCCGGGTACGAGGCGGGCGTGAACCGCCAGATCCGCTGCCCGGTGCGCGGGTTGAGCCCGAGGGTAATGCCGTAGGACGTTGTGACCACCAACAGGTCTCGACGGTGCCCACGAACGTCGACGTCGCTCAGGTAGATCGGCGAGGAATCGACGGTGCCAGGGAGGCGGACGCGCTTCGGAACGAGCCGCATCACCTGCGAAGGCTTCAGTCCGCGAGGCGCGGCGTCGCTGCGTGAAGCATCGAAGCCGAACCGGGTCCAGTCGCCCGGTGACGAGGCGAGCGCCGTCCCCCCGAACAGGCTTAGGAGGATGCCCGCCAGGACCCCAATCGGCGGCGCGACGCGCCGTCTCGATCCCCGCACGGCGCCGGATGCTATCCAGTCGGCCGCGCTATACTTTTTGAAGCAATCCGGATCGGGAATTAGGAGTTTCTGGGTGGAAGCGGCTACGAAGCAGCTGACGACCGACCAGGCGAAAGCCCGGGTCGAGGAGGTGACGCCGGAGCAGGCGAGCCGCGAGCTCGCCGCCGGCGGCGTCGCCCTGATCGACGTCCGCGAGCGCCACGAGTGGGACGAGTCGCACCTCGAGGGCGCGGCCCTGATCCCGCAGCTGACGGTCGCCGATCGGATCGCCGAGGTCGTTCCCGACCGCTCGCAGCGGACGCTCGTCTACTGCGCATCGGGCAACCGCTCGGCGCGGGCGGCGGCCACCCTCGAGGACGTCGGCTACGCGAACGTCGCCTCGGTCGAGGGGGGGATAGTCCGCTGGGCCGAGGAGGGGCTGCCGGTTGTCGAGACCGAGAGCCTCACCCCCGAGCAGCGGACGCGCTACTCCCGTCACACGCTGCTGCCCGAGTTCGGCGTCGAGGGCCAGCTCCGGCTGCTGGAGTCGAAGGTCCTGCTGATCGGGGCCGGAGGTCTCGGCTCCCCGAGTGCCCTCTACCTGGCCGCCGCCGGCATCGGGACCCTCGGGCTGATCGACGACGACGTCGTCGACGAGTCGAACCTCCAGCGGCAGGTGATCCACTCCACCGACCGCGTCGGGGCGCCGAAGACCGCCTCGGCCCGCCAGTCGATCGAGGCGCTCAACCCCGACGTCGAGGTCGTCGAGCACCGGCTCCGGCTCGACTCGTCGAACATCCTCGAGATCCTCGAGCCCTACGACATCGTCGTCGACGGCGCCGACAACTTCCCCACTCGTTACCTGCTGAACGACGCCTCGGTCCGTCTCGGAAAGCCGGTCGTCTCGGCCTCGATCCTCGGCTTCGACGGCCAGATCTCTACCTTCGTCCCCCACGAGGGCCCGTGCTACCGCTGCCTCTATCCGACTCCGCCCCCGCCGGAGCTGGCGCCGAGCTGCAGCGCCAACGGCGTGCTCGGCGTGATGGCCGGGGTGATGGGGCTACTCCAGGCGAACGAGGTGATCAAGCTCGCGGCGGGAATCGGCGAGCCGCTCATCGGCCGCCTGCTCCTCTACGAGGCGCTCGGGACCCGGTTCACGGAGCTCAAGGTGCCGCGCGACCCGAACTGCCCGATCTGCGGCCCCGATGCGCCGGACATCCCCGCCTCCGAGATGGGGAAGTTCCCCGACTATGAGGCATTCTGCGGCGGCCCCGCCCACGCGGCCTAGGGCACCGGCTCCGGATCTCGCCTAGCGCGTTCGGGTGAAGCTCCGCGGCAGGGGGACGGGGCTCAACGTCTGCGCGATTATCAGCTCCCGGTCGCCCCGCTTCGGCGCGAGCAATTGACGGTCGATCCGCGCCGCCACTGCCCATCCGCGCCAATCGCCGGACGCCCTGTCGATCGCCTCCTCGGCCGCCGCATGCGCCTGAGCGGGGTTGCCGGCGAGCTCCTGGACCAGCGCGAGCTGGAGACGCGGCTCCGGCGAGAACGGCTCCACGGAGGCGGCCGAGCGGGCGTCGCTCGCCGCCGCCGCCAGGTCGCCGCGGGCGACGGCGTCGCGGCTCGCGGCGAGGCGCCACGAAGCCAGGATCACCACGGCGGCCATCCAGACGATGCCCCATGCGAACAGGAGCGTCGCGACGCCCCACCCGAATCCACGAACCCCCCGCGGCCGAACCCGCCAGCTGCCGCGCCGGTCCGCCGCCAGCGTCTCGGGCCCGGTGAGCAGGCCGATCGCGACGATCGCCGGGATGAATGCCGCCGGGATCCTCCAGGTCCAATCGATCACGGCCCCGACGCCCGCCGTGGCGAGCAGCGCGAGTGCCGGGGCGAGCTCGGGTGGCGGCCGGCGCCAACTGGCGCGCGCGGCGACGATCGCGGCCGCGAATGGTCCGAGTACCAGCAGCAGGCCGAGCGGCCCGAGGTCGGCCAGCTCCTCGAGGAAGAGCGAGTGGGCGTTTCCGGTCACGATCGCCGCCTCGGGGTGGGCGTTCCAATAGAGCTCGTAGTTGCCGGCGCCGACGCCACCGAGCGGGCGGCTGGCGAAGGCATCGAGGGCCGCCTCCCAGAACTGCGCCCTACCGCTCCCGCTGGCGCTGAGGAGGCTCCTCTGGCCGGGCGTGCCGCTGCCGCCCGCGCTCTCGAACTCCCGCACCTTGGAGAACGGGTTCGCAATCACCAGGCCCGCGACGACGCCCGCGAGCAGGATCGCGAGCCCGATCCGGCGTGCGTGCCGCGGCACCGCCAGGGTCGACAACGCCGGATCGAGCCACCAGCGAATCCCACCGACCACCAGCGCCGCGGCGGCGGTGAGGAGCGCGAGCTCGAGGCCCTGGGTCTGCTGGGCGCCCGTCCCGAGGTCGTGGATGAGGTCGTATCGCCCGCGGGCGAACAGCGCGACGGGGACGGTGGCCACGGCGCTGAGC
>JBKPNB010000263.1:0-10627 GCA_046732395.1 Actinomycetota bacterium
GGCCTGGACGGCGGTCGTCGAGCGCCTCCGCGGCGCCGAGCTCCGCGGACCGCCGCTCGTCGTCGGCGGTCGCTCGCTCGGCGCCCGCGTTGCGTGCCGGACCGCGGCCGGCCTCGGGGCCGTCGCCGTTCTGTGCGTCGCGTTCCCGCTCCACCCGCCGGGACGCGCGGACGATCCGACCAAATCGCGCCAGCACGAGCTCGACGCCGTCGAGATGCCCACCCTCGTCATCCAGGGGACCAGCGATCCGTTCGGCTCGCCCGCGCCCGGGCCGAACCGCACGGTGGTGAAAGTGCCTGGAAATCACGCGCCGAGCCCGGATCTGGACGCGGTCGGCCGGGCCGCCGCCGACTGGCTCGAAAACGTGGTTCGCTAGTTTCGTTTGAGGCGCTCACGGAGCGATGAGTTCGGGCCCGGCGCCGGGTCTCAACTGAAAATGGAGCCGAGAGAGGAGTCAGCCGCCGACGTGACCGAGCAGACGACCGACCGCAACCGCTGGATCGCGCTCTACGTGCTCTGCGTGGGGATGCTGATGATCGTCCTCGACGTCACCGTCGTCAACGTCGCGCTGCCCTCGATCCAGAGCGACCTCGGCTTCTCGCAGTCGAGCCTGGCGTGGGTGGTGAACGCCTACCTGATCGCCTTCGGCGGGCTGCTGCTCCTCGCCGGCCGGCTCGGCGATCTCCTCGGACGCAAGGACGTCTTCATGGCCGGGCTCGCGATCTTCACCATCGCCTCGCTGGTCTGCGGCGCGTCGCAGAGCCAGGAGATGCTGGTCATCGCCCGCTTCGTCCAGGGGATCGGCGGGGCGCTGACCTCGGCCGTGATCCTGGGGATGATCGTGACGATGTTCCCGGAACCCCGCGATCAGGCGAAGGCGATCGGCGTCTACGCGTTCGTCGCCTCGGCGGGCGGCACGATCGGGCTGCTCGCGGGCGGCGTGCTGACGCAGGCCATCAACTGGCACTGGATCTTCTTCATCAACGTGCCGATCGCGATCGTCACCGCGTTTCTGGCGACGCGGCTGATCGAGCGCGACAAGGGCCTCGGGCTGGCCGCCGGCGCGGATGTGCTCGGCGCGCTGCTCGTCGTCGGCGCGCTGATGCTCGGCGTCTACACGATCGTCAAGCCGGCGGCGGAGCAGGGCTGGGGCTCCGCCCAGGCGCTCGGCCTCGGCGCCCTCTCACTCGCGCTGCTCGCCGCGTTCATCGTCCGCGAGGCACGGGCCCGGACCCCGATCATGCCGCTCCGAATCTTCCGCTCGCGGAACATGTCCGGGGCCAACCTCGTCGAGGCGCTGGTCGTCGCGGGCATGTTCGGGTTGTTCTTCATGGGCTCGCTCTACATGCAGCGGGTGCTCGGCTACGACCCGCTCCAGATCGGCCTCGCGTTCCTGCCCGCGACGCTGATCATGGGGACGCTCTCGGTCCGCTACGCGGAGCCGCTGATCATGCGCTTCGGCGCGCGCCGGTCGCTGCTCACGGGGATGGTGCTGGTCGGGGTCGGGCTCGTGCTCTTCACCCGGGCGCCGGTCGACGGCTCCTACTGGGAGCACGTGCTGCCGGTGATGGTCCTGCTCGGATTCGGGATCGGCGTCTGCTTCCCGGCGCTGATGGCGCTCGCGATGTCCGGCGCTACCCGGGCCGACGCCGGGCTTGCCTCCGGGCTCGTCAACACCTCCGCGCAGGTCGGCGGAGCCCTCGGGCTCGCCGTCCTCGCCACCGTGTCGGCGAACCGCAGCTCGGACCTCCTCGCCGCCGGCAAGTCGACCGCCGAGGCGCTGACCAGCGGCTACCACCTGGCGTTCCTGATCGGGGCGGCGCTCGTCGTCGCCGCGATCGCGGTCGGGATCACGGTGATCCAGCCCGAGCATCGGGCGCGGGCCGCGACCGAGGAGGGCGGCGAGCCCGCCTACTCCGAGGGCAGCTGAGCAAGCTCCCCTAGAGCCACCACCCGAGGCGGAAGCCCGGAGGTTTCCGTGCCACGCCACCGGGTACGACTCGATTCAACAGTTGACTGACTCACACAATGAAGGGAGGCCGACGATGGCAACCCGGGCGAACGTGCAGTTCAAGATCGAAAGCTGGGACGAGGAGCCGTACGCCGAGGTCGAGGGCGGGGGCAAGCTCACCAAGGCGAGCGTCAGACAGGCGCTCTCGGGCGACATCGAGGGCGACGCCGCGGTCGAGTGGCTGATGTGTTACCGGCCCGATCAGACCGCGGACTTCGTCGGCCTCCAGCGGATCACGGGGCGGCTCGGCGAGCGGTCCGGGAGCTTCATCCTCCGCCAGGAGGACGGGAGGTTCGACGGCGGCGAGGCGCGCGCGCGGCTGTCGGTGGTGCCGGGCGCGGGCACCGGCGAGCTCGGCGGCCTGCGGGGCGAGGGCGAACTCGTCGCGCCGCGCGGCGGCGAGGCCTCGTTCACGCTCGACTACCGGCTCGAGGATTAGATGAGCGCGGCGGGCTCGGAGCTCGGCCGGACCGGGAACCTGCTCGGCGCCGTCTCGCTCGCGATCGGCGACCGGACGTCGGATGCCGTCGGCGAGATCGCCGGCGGCTCCGATTCCGCGGCGATCGCGCTCTCGGCCCTCCATCACTTCCTCGACGATCCGTCGGTCGACCTGCTGCGCCGGGTCCTCGGGCTGACCGCCTCCGGGACGGTCCGCCTCGTCGACCGCCTCCAGGAGGCGGGGTACGTGGCGCGCGGGCCCGGGCCCGACGGGCGGACCGTCTCGCTCCGCCTCACCGCCTCCGGGCGGCGGGCGGCCCGGCGCGTGACCGCGGCCCGCGCCGACGTCCTCGACGGAGCGCTCGCGAGCCTGCCTCCCTCCGAGCGCGAGGAGCTCGACCGGATCCTGTCGCGGATTCTGGCGGGGCTGATCCGCGGCCCCGGCGCGGTCCGCTGGATGTGCCGGCAGTGCGATGTGACCGCCTGCGGACGCCCGCAGGGGCGGTGCCCGGTGGCGAACGCAGCGCGCGAGCGCTACGGGCGTCGGTGATTCGGCAGGATGTCGCGCATCGAGAAGTTCAGGCGGCGGAAAGCGAGCGAGGAAGGAGCCGGGATGAGCGAGCGCGACGGGTACCAGCACGGCGTCCCGTGCTGGGTCGACACGAGCCAACGAGACCCGGAGGCCGCGGTCGCCTTCTACGGGCGGCTTTTCGGCTGGGAGGCCGAGGACGCGATGCCGCCCGATTCTCCCGGCAGCTACTTCGTCTGCCGGCTTCGCGGCAGCGACGTCGCCGCGATCGGATCGCAGCCGCCCGAGGCGTCGTCGGCGGCGGCGTGGAACACCTACATCTGGGTCGACGACGCCGACGCGGCCGCTGCGAAGGTCGGCGAGGCCGGCGGACGCGCCCTGATCGAGCCATTCGACATCTTCGACTCCGGCCGGCTCGGGATGTTCACCGACCCCTCCGGGGCTCCGTTCTGCGTCTGGGAGGCGGGGACCCATCGCGGGGCCCAGCGCGTCAATGAGCCCGGCGCCTGGAGCATGAGCGCGCTGAACACGCGCGATCCCGAGGGCTCGAAGGATTTCTACGGCGCCGTCTTCGACTGGGAGACCGAGGCGTTCGACACCGGCGAGGGCGAGATCACCCTCTGGCGGGTTCCCGGCTTCGTCGGTGGCGAGCCCGAGCAGCCGGTCTCCCGCGAGGTCGTCGCTGCGATGTTGCCGTCGGCCGATTCCGATGCCCCGGCGCACTGGAGCGTCGACTTCCGGATCGACGACGTCGACGCCGCGGCCGCGCTCGCCCCCGAGCTCGGTGGCTCGGTGACGGTCCCTCCCTACGACGTCCCCGGCTTCAGGCAGGCGGTGATCGCCGACCCGGAGGGGGCCGCCTTCACGGTGAGCCAGCTGATGCTGCCCGGTTGAGCCGCCGCGATGCAACGTGCCGAGGAGGTCTACGCGGATCGCGCCTGGGTATCCAAACGGCGGAGCAACGAACGAGGAGGAATCCCGATGGCCCAGACCAGGGCAGACCGGCAAGCCGCCGCGAGGAAGGGCGCCGCGACCCGGAAGCGAAACCAGGCCAAGGCGCGCGCGCAGAGCGCGGGCAAGAAGGCCGCCTCGACCCGCCAGGCGCGGGGCGCCGCCAAGAGCGCCGGGAAGAGCGCGAGCGAGACGAAGCGGGCTGCCAGGTCCGCCGTCTCGGGCGCCAGGTCGGCCACGAGCTCCGCCGCCGGCGCAGCCAAGAAGGCGGGCAAATCGGCGGCGAGTCGTGCCGGGGCGAGGAAGGGGCGCTAGCCGAGCGCGCGAGCTCCGGGCAGCGTCGCTGCGGCCGCCGGGGTGAGCTGGCGGCGTCGTTCTGACCCGTTAGCGGCGAGAGAGCCGCTTCACTTCCCGCTCCAGCTTCGCAATCCTCGCGGCCTGCCGCCGGTTCTGGACGGTGAGCCTCGCGACGGCGCCGGCGTGCGCGCCGCCGGCCTCCCTCGTCGACGCCCCGCCGTCCCCAGCTGGCCGTTGGCGTTGATGAGGACGCGCTGAGTGGGCCCGGAGAGCGAGGTGCCGCTGACGCCCTGAAGGAAGGCGCCCCCTGCGGTAAAAGAAGGACGAGGCCAAGCGTTCTGGCCGCTCCGAGCGGCCCATGGCGCACGTCCGATGAATCGCGGCGCGAGCCTAGCGCGACTCGCGACTCGCGACCAGGAGCTCGACGCCGCCGAATTTCAAGACGCGATACTGGGCTTCCGATGGCCTTCGTCCCCCCGGCCCGCCACCTCCTGCGCGCCCGCGATCTCGTCGATGCCCGCTACTTCGAGGCGCTCACGGTCGATGACCTGGCCCGGGCGGCGGGGCTCTCGCGCGCCCATTTCAGCCGCGAGTTCCGCCGCGCCTTCGGGGAGCCGCCGCACACCTACCTGCTGAGCCGGCGGCTCGAGCGCGCCGCGGCGCTGCTGCGGACCACCGACAGGTCGGTCGTCGACGTCTGCTACTCGGTCGGCCTGCGAAGCCTCGGCTCGTTCACCACCAGCTTCACACGGGCATTCGGTGCCTCGCCGACGGCGTACCGTGCGGCATTACCCCCGGCGGCCGAGCGGGCGCTGGTCCCGGCCTGCGTCGTCCGCGCCTACGGCCGGCCAAGGCGTCCGAAGGACAGCACGTTTCGAGAAGACAGGGCGGCGGCGCTGGGCTAGCGTCCCGCACCGTGAGCAAGATCAAGGTCTACAACCACCTGACCCTCGACGGGGTGATGCAGGCTCCCGGCAGCCCGGACGAGGACCGCCGCGGCGGCTTCGCGCACGGCGGCTGGCACGCGCCCTACGACGATCCGGTGCTGCTGAGCGCGGCCACCGCGGGGATCGGCGAGACCGGCACCCTTCTGCTCGGACGCTGGACCTACGAGAAGTTCGCCGCGGTCTGGCCGCACCAGCCCGAGAACAACCCGTTCACGGCGGTGATGAACAGCTACCGCAAGCTCGTGGCCTCGCGCACGCTCCGCGAACCGCTCGAGTGGAGCAACTCGACGCTGCTCGACGGCGACGCGGCGGATGCGGTCGCCGACTTGCGCGAGCAACCGGGCGATGACATCGTCATCCTCGGCAGCGGGGTGCTGATCCGATCGCTGATGCGGCGCAACCTGATCGACGAGTTCGTGCTGCCGATCCACCCGCTCGTCCTCGGCTCCGGGCGCCGCCTGTTCGCCGACGAGGGAGCGTTCGCAGCACTGCGGCTCGTCGACGCGAGGCCGACGCCGACGGGCGTCGTGATCGCCACCTACCACCCCGCCGGGCCGACGGACCCCAAGCCCGCCTCGATGCCAACCGGATCGGAGGGACGATGATCAAGGTCGCGCACGTGCACCTCTGGGTGCACGACCAGGACGAGGCGCTCGCCTTCTACACCGAGAAGCTCGGGATGGAGGTGCGCGCCGATGTCACCCTGCCGGAGATGGGCAACTACCGCTGGCTCACGGTCGGGCCGGTCGGCCAGCCCGACGTCGCGATCGTCCTCGACGCGATCCCCGGCCCGCCGGCGATGGACGCCGGCACCGCCGAGCAGGTGCGCGACCTGATGGCGAAGGGCTGGGCGGGGACGGTGTTCCTCACCACCGACGACGCGCGCGGCTCCTACGCGGAGCTAAGGGAGCGCGGGGTCGAGTTCGTCGAGGAGCCGGAGGAGCGCCCGTACGGCGTCGACTCCTACTTCCGCGACCCCTCCGGGAACCCGATCCGGCTGATGGAGCTGCGGAACGCGGCGGGCTGAGCGGCGCTCGGCCGAGGTTGGCCCAGACGCGGCGGGCCGGCGCCTGCCCGCCGAGGTAGGGTCGCCGGGTGCTCCTCCTGAGCGGGCCCGAGGTCGAGGAACTGCTCGAGGTCGACGAGCTGATCGACGCGCTCGCCGACGCCATGGTCGACCTCAGCGCCGGCCGGGCGTCGGTTCCCCCGCGGGTGGCCGCGCTCGTAGCCGAGCGCGACGGACTGCTCGGCGCGATGCCCGGCTACGTCCCCTCGGCGGGGGCGCTCGCCAGCAAGCTGGTGACGCTGTTCCCGGGCAACGCGGGCACCGGCCTCCCGACGCACCAGGCCCTGGTCGCCGTCTTCGATCCGGATAGCGGGCGGCCGGCGGCGATCCTCGACGGCACCGCCATTACCGATATCCGCACCGGCGCTGGCTCCGCGCTCGCCACCCGACTCCTGGCGCGCGGGGACGCGGCGACGATCGCGATCCTCGGCACGGGCGTCCAGGCGCGCTCGCACGCACGCGCGGTGACCCGCGTGCGCAGGTTCGCCGAGCTCCGGGTCGCCGGGCGAACCCAAGCCAAGGCCGAAGCGCTGGCGGCCGAGGTCGGCGCCGAGCTCGGCCTCAGGGTCCGCGCGACCTCGTCGTGGGAGGAGGCATGCGCCGGCGCCGACGTGGTCTGCGCCGCCACGCACGCCTCCGAGCCGGTCGTCAGGCGGGGGTGGCTCGCCCCCGGCGCGCACGTCAACTCGGTCGGCTACGGCGGGCGCGAGGTCGACGACGCGACGGTCGCCGACGCGCTCGTGGTGGTCGAATTCCGGGCCGCGGCGCTCGCGCCTCCTCCGGCGGGATCCCCCGACCTCCTCGAGCCGATCGAGCGTGGGATCATCTCCACCGCTCATGTCCAGGCCGAGATCGGCGAGCTACTCGCCGGCTCGCGGCCGGGGCGATCCGCGGCGGACCAGATCACGCTCTACAAGTCGGTCGGGGTCGCGGCCCAGGACTGCGCCGCGGCCGCCCTCGTTCTGAGGCGCGCCCGAGAGCGCGGCGCCGGGCGCGAGATCGAACTCTGAGCGGACGGTTCTGGTGGTCGACTGGGGCGTTGCCTCCGGGACCGTTCGGTCTCGGTCACGATCCCAGCTCCAATCCGTCCTCCCGAGTGTCGCAGGCGGTCTTCCGCCCCCGCCTCGTGCGGGCCAGAAGCGCCGCGCTTGGCCCGAGCGCCCGCCTCGCGCAGGCGGCGGTGATGAGGAGCGTCGCCGCGAGCGCGGCGGTCGTGATCGCCAGCGCGCCGGCGGAGCCCTCCCCCGCCGCGCTCAGGTAGATGCCAGCGAAGGCGGCCGCGCCGAGCACCATCCCGACGAAGTCCGCAGTCAGGATCAGGCCGCTGAGGTCGGCGGCCTGACCGCGCTCGACGAGCGTCGTCAGCCGGTTCGCGAGCGGGGAGAAGCCGCAGGCGTGACCGACGCCGGCGACGAACAGGAGCGGCGTGGTGGGCGCCAGCGGCCAGTCACCGCCGGCGGCGATCAGCCCGACGGCGAGGAGCGCCGCGGCCATCGCGAGCGGCCCGAGGACCGGCATGCGCTCGCGGGTGCCGGCCGAGGCCCGGGTCCAGGTCAGGCTCGCGGTGGCGAATCCGATCGCGTAGGCCGCGAAGGTGAGTCCCGCCTCGAGCGGCGAGAACCCGAGCCCGGACTGGAGGTGGAGGGTGAGGCTCAGGACCAGTCCCGAGTAGCAGCTCATGATCAGGAGCACAGCGAGCACGCCTGCCGCCGCCCGCGGGAGCCGGAACACCCCGAGGTCGAACAGCGGATCGCCGCCGCCGGCTGCCAGGCGGCGCTCGCGCGAGACGAATGCCCAGCCCGCGAGCGCGCAGGCGGCGAACGACGGCCACACCCAGGGCGGCCAGCCGTAGTCGCGGCCGAGGCTGAGCGGGACGACCAGCGCCAGGAGCGCGGCCGCGAGCAGCCCGACGCCGCCGAGATCGAGCCGCCGCTTGCGTCCGGGTTCCATCGCCGGCAGCGCCCGCGGCGCAAACGCCAGCAGCAGCGCGCCGATCGGCGCGTTCAGCAGCAGCGCCGGTCGCCACGCCGCCGCGGTCAGGTGCGCGGTCAGGAGCAGGCCGCCGAGGATCTGGCCGGCGGCGACGCCCACCGCGAGGATCATCGAGTAGGCGCCGATCGCCCGCGCCCGACGCTCGCCCTCGAACTGGGTCTGGACGATCGAGAGCACCTGCGCGGTCATCAGCGCTGCGGCGCCACCTTGGACGGCGCGGGCGACGATCAGCGCCTGAGGCGTCGGGGCCAGGCCGCCGGCGAGCGATGCGAGGCTGAACGCGGCGAGCCCGTGCACGAACGCCCGTCGTCGGCCGAGGATGTCGCCGAGGCGGGCGCCGGTGACGACGAGGGCGGCGAACGCCATCGTGTATATGGCCACCACCAGCTGGAGCTCCGCCCCGGAGGCGTCGAGGTTCGCGCGCAGCGACGGCCCGGCGACCGTGAGGATCGACCCATCCATCGTCGCCATCGCCTGCCCGGCGAGGAGGATCACGAGTGCCGTCTCGGAGCGCGGGCGCGGGCGGGGGCCGTTGCGGGGACGGCCGTTCATCTCTACCGAAACAACGGCCTGGGGGGCCGACTCGTGAGATCGTCTAGTGGCCGGCGCGCTCTGCGTCCGCCCACTCAGTGGCGAGGTGGACGATGGTCGCCGCCGCTGACGCCATGTCTTGCACCGACGCCCACTCGCGGACCGAGTGGTACTCGCTGCCGCCGGTGAAGAGGTTGGGGGTCGGCAGTCCGCGCTCGCTGAGGACCGAGCCGTCGGTGCCGCCGCGGGTCGGCTCGCGGACCGGCTCGAGTCCCTCGGCGCGCAGCGCCCGCTCGGCGGCCTCGACGACCTCCGGCACGCTCTCCAGGTAGCGGCGCATGTTGGGGTACTGGTGCTTGACCTCGACGTCGAGGCGGGCCCGCGGCTCGGCGGCGACGACCTCCTCCGCGGTGCGGCGGATCAGCTCCACCTGCTCGTTCAGCCGTCCCTCGTCGAAGTCGCGGGCGTTGACCCGGACCATCGCCCGGCCGACCGTGCCGTCCACCTGGTAGGGGTGGATGAAGCCGCCCAGGCCCGAGGTCGTCTCCGGGCTCAGCCCGTCGGCGGGGAGCGCCGCGAGGATCCGGCCGGCGAGGCGGGCGGCGTTGACCATCCTCCCGGTCGCCCAGCCGCTGTGGATGTCGAAGCCGTGGACGATCAGCTTCACCTCGGCGGCGTTGAAGGTTTCGTCCTGGAGCTCGCCCGGCTGCGAGCCGTCGATCGTGTACGCGCACCGTGCCCCGAACCGCTCGACGTCGAAGAGCGACGCCCCCTCCCCCACCTCCTCGTCGGGGGTGAACGCGATCCGGAGCGTTGGTCGCGGCAGCTCGGGATGGGTCGCGAGGTGCGCGACCGCGGTCATGATCTCCGCCACCCCCGCCTTGTCGTCGGCGCCAAGCAGGGTGTCGCCGCTCGAGGTGACGATGTCGTGCCCGCGCTTTCCGGCCAGCACCCGCATCTGCGCCGGATCGAGGACCGTGCCGCCGCGGGGAAGCTCGATCGGCCCGCCACCGTAGCGCTCGTGCACAAGCGGCTCGACCCCGGCGCCGGGCGCGTCCGGGCTGGTGTCGAGGTGGGCGATGAGGCCGATCACCGGCGCATCGCCGTCCGCGGACGCCGGCAGCGTCGCCATCACGTAGCCGTTCTCGTCGATCCCCGCATCGTCGATCCCGATCTCCTCGAGCTCGCCGACCAGGACCCGCGCGAGCTCGAGCTGCCCCGGTGTGCTCGGGCTGCCGTCTCGCTCGCGCCTCGACTGGGTGTCGACGCGGGTGTAGCGGAGGAACCGCGGCAGCAGCTCCGGGGCGAGCGCGGCCGCGAGCGGCGAGGTGAACTCGGAGTCGGACGCCACGGAGCTCAGACGCCGCTCTCGAGCCGCTCCTTCAGCTTCGCCTGGTCCCGCGGGATCTGGCTCGCGGCCTGGCGGCGGGCGAACGGCGCAAACAGCTTGCCGATCCCGTGGCCCTCGAGGTCGAACGCGATCGACACCCTCGACCGCGCTCCGTCGCCGATCGGCTCGACGGTCACCGTGCCCACCGGTCGCACCGGCCCGCCCGTGCCGCGAAACGAGACCTTGCGGGGCGGGTCATGCTCGGTCACCACGTAGCCGATATCCCGTGGTCCGCCGGGGACCCGGCGGCGGTCGACCGCGCGCGAGCCCACCCGCGTCGGCCCCTCGGTCTCGACCCTCGTGCTGATCAGGTTGCCCTGCCACTCGCCATGGCGATCGAGCTGGTCGAGGTAGGCGAAGACATCCTCGGGGCTGCGTTCGATCTCGATGCTGTGGTTGATCATCGCTCCACCTCCTCGGCTCGCATTATCGCGGCTGCCGGGCGCGGTGGATAATGCGCCCTTGCCCGCGGCCG
>JBKPNB010000264.1:0-5744 GCA_046732395.1 Actinomycetota bacterium
GCTCGTCGCCGAGGTCGAGGGTGAGATCCGGGCGGCGCTCGCCCTCGGCGGCGGCGCGGTGATCGCCGATCCGTTCCATCGCACCGCCGAGCTGGTCGAGCTCCTGCGGCTGCGGGCCTCGCAGCTCGCGGCGCCGCGCGAGGCATCGCGGCGGTACGTCGCCGGGCTCGGCGAGTGGTCGCGGGCGCCGCGGTCGGTCGCCACGGACACCGCCTGAGCGCGCCGAACCGGCGGCTCAAAACGCGCGATAATCGGCCCATGGGGGCGGCCGGAGAGATCGTCGGGCTTCTCCAGCGCGTACCGCTGTTCGAGCAGCTCTCCGCGAAGGAGCTCGAGCCGGTGGCGCTCGTCGCCGTCCCACGGTCGATCCCGAAGGGCGTCCGCGTGTTCCACGAGGGCGACTCGAGCGATGCCTGCTACATCGTGCGGTCCGGCGACCTTCGCGTCACCCGCGAGCACCCCGACGGGCGGGCGATCGCGCTCGCCACGCTCGGCCCCGGCGACATCTTCGGCGAGCTCGCGATGCTCGACGGCGGCACCCGCTCGGCGAGCGTCGAGACGCTCGCCGACTGCCAGCTGCTGGCGCTCCCCGCCCCCGATATGCGTCGGGTCGTTGCCGAGCACGGCGAGATCGCCGCGAAGCTGATCATCGCGCTCACCCGCCGCCTGCGCGAGACCAACGAGAGGGTCGCGCGGCAGTCGTTCCAGACCGTTCCCAGCCGGGTCGCCGGCGTCCTCCTCCAGCTGATCGCCGAGGAGGCCGCGCCGGAGGGCCGCACCGGCGTCACGGTTCGGATGAACCAGGCCGACCTCGCCCAGCTCGCCGGCACGTCACGCGAGAGCGTCAGCCGATTCCTCGCGACGCTCGAGCGGGCCGGCGTCGTCCGCGTCGGGCGGGGGCGGGTGACGGTGGTCGAGCCGCGCCGGCTCCGCGCCTACATCTTTTGACCGACGGCGGCGACCCGTTCGCGGTCGCCCGGGCCGCGATGGTCGAGCGACAGCTTCGCCGCCGCGACATCACCGACGAGCGGGTCCTGGCGGCGATGGCCGAGGTCCCGCGCGAGCGCTTCGTCCCCCGGCGCTGGCGGCGCCGGTCCTACGACGACGGCGCGCTCCCGATCGGCCACGGGCAGACGATTTCGCAGCCCTGGGTGGTGGCCGCGATCTGCCAGGGGCTCGAGCTCGCCGGCACCGAGCGAGTGCTGGAGGTCGGCACCGGATCGGGGTACTCCGCCGCGGTGCTCGCCCGGCTCGCGGCGGAGGTGGTGAGCGTGGAGCGGATCGCCGAGCTCGCCGACGCCGCGCGGGCGACCCTCGCCGAGCTCGGGATCGCGAACGTCGACGTGATCGCCGGCGACGCCAGCGGCGGGCTCCCCGAGCGCGGCCCATTCGAGGCGATCGCCGTCCACGCCGGCGCACCTACGCTCCCCCCGAGCCTCGCCTCCCAGCTCGCTCCCGGCGGGCGGCTGGTGATCCCGATCGCCGAGCCGCGCGCCGATCTGCTGACCGTGTTCCGGCGCAGCGCCGAGGCCGATGAGCCGGCGATGACGGCGGAGGTGATCGGGCCCTGCCGGTTCGTGCCGCTGATCGGGCGCGAGGGGTTCGCGGCCGATCGCTAGCGGCCGGTCGGCCGTGCTCGGATAGGTTTCTGCGGTGAGCGCGCGGCAGCATAAGGGGAGGGTGTGGCGGGGTCCGGTTATTCAGGGCCGCGCGCGAACATCGGAGGGTTTGTGAGCGCGCGGATCGTCGTCTTCGGCGCCACCGGCTATACGGGGCGCCTCGTGAGCGAGGCGCTCGTGGAGCGCGGCGCCGACCCGCTGCTCGCCGGCCGCTCCCGCGATCGGCTCGCCGACCTCGCGAGCGAGCTCGGCGGGCTCGAGATCCGGGTCGCCGACGTCTCCGATCCGGCGAGCGTCGCCGCCCTCGTCGAGGCGGGCGACGTGCTGGTCACCACGGTCGGGCCGTTCGTGCGCTGGGGCGAGGTCGCCGCCCGGACCGCGATCGAGCGCGGCGCCCACTACGTCGACTCGACCGGCGAGCCGCAGTTCATCCGCGCCGTCTTCGAGGAGCACGGCCCGGCGGCCGAGCGGGCCGGGGTCGGGATGCTGACCGCGTTCGGCTACGACTACGTGCCGGGCAATCTCGCCGGCGGCCTCGCGCTCAGCGACGCGGGGGCCGGGGCGAGGAGGATCGACGTCGGCTACTTCCTCACCGGCAGGCCGGCCGCGAACGGCGGGCTGCGGGGCCTGCTCGGCGGCGGGCTGGGCGGGATGAGCGGCGGCACGTTCGCCTCGACGATGGAGGCCCTCGCGAGGCCGAGCTTCGCCTTTCGCGACGGGCGGATCGTCACCGAGCGGGGCGCCAAGCGGGTTCGCTCGTTCGATCTCGGCGGCCGCAGCTCGCAGGGCTTCAGCGTCGGGGCGTCCGAGCACTTCGCGCTCCCCCGCGTCGCGCCGGGCCTGCGCGAGGTGAACGCCTACCTCGGCTGGTTCGGCCCGCTCTCGCGGGTGGTCCAGGCGAGCGGGGTCGTGAACGCAGCGCTGGCCTCCGTTCCCGCCGGCCGGCGGGCGCTGGCCGCGGCCGCCGCCCGGGCCTCGGGGTCGACCGGCGGCCCGTCGGCCGAGGTCCGCGCTGGGACCGGCTCGGTGATCGTTGCCGTCGCCTACGACGGCGACGGGGCCGAGCTGGCGAAGACGAGGCTGGTCGGCGTCAACGGCTACACCTTCACCGGCGAGATCCTCGCCTGGGGGGCGATCAAGGCCGCCGACGGGGGGCTGGCCGGCGTCGGCGCGCTCGGCCCGGTGGAGGCGTTCGGGCTCGACGCGCTGCGTGAGGGCGTCGCGAGCGCCGGTCTCCGCGTACAGTAGTGCCGCCCATGACCGGCGGACTGCTCGCCCTCAACTTCTTCTCGCCGGCGTTCATCGACCAGCTCAAGCGCGCCCGCAAGACCGCCACCATCCGGCTCGGCGACAAGTCGCGCAAGTACCAGCGCGGCCAGGTCGTCTGGATCACGGTCGGCTACCAGCACTCGCCGCGGGAGAAGATCTTCGCCGCCGTCATCGACGAGGTCGACGTCAAGCGGGTCCGCGAGCTCTCCCCGCGCGACATCGAGCACGACAACCCCGAGTTCCGGCGCCTCGACGAGGCGAAGTCCTTCTTGGCCCAGATCTACGGCCGCGAGATCGCCGACGAGGACACCGTCACCGTGATCCGCTTCTCGCAGATCGTCGAGACGCCCCCCTCGCAGTACGGCAACGGCGAGACGCCGCGTCGCAACTAGATGAGTGATCCCACGACCCCGCGCACCCGGATGACGCGCCTGGCCGTCGCATCCAGCGCCCGAAGGGTCCGATGCGAGCGCGAAGCGCGAGATCCTCGGGCACTCGTGTGCCCACGAGCACACGTCGCGCCCTGCGTCCTCGACCTGCTCGGCCAGGCGCGCCCCCGGGCACATGCGGCCGTGGAATCAATCATCTAGTGGCCGCTGGCGTGCGCCGCTACGACTTCCTCACAACCTGGGTCCTCGAGGCGCCGCGCGAGCGCGTCTGGGAGGCGATCTGGGAATCGGAGCGCTGGCCCGAGTGGTGGCGTGGAGTCGAGCGCGTGGTGAGGCTCGAGCCCGGCGACGAGCGCGGCCTCGGCCAGCGCTCGCGCCTCACCTGGCGCTCGCGCCTCCCGTACGAGCTCGACTTCGAGGTCCGCACCACCCGGGTCGAGCGTCCACACCTGCTCGAGGGCGAGGCCACCGGCGAGCTCGCCGGCCTCGGCCGCTGGCGGCTGTTCGCCGAGGACTCGGCGACGGCGGTCGTCTACGAATGGCAGGTGGGGACGACGAGGCGGTGGATGAACGCGCTCGCGCCGCTCGCGCGCCCGGCGTTCGCCTGGAACCACGACTGGGTGATGCGAAACGGCGGCCGCGGGCTCGCCGGGTTGCTCGGCTGTCGCCTGCTCGCGAGCGACTAGCGATTCCACGCGGATGAAGATCTCCGGTCACGGCCCGAATCTCACGAAGCTGATGCGGCTCCGCCTCGTCAACGCCTACCTGGTCCGCGAGGAAGACGGGTTGACGCTCGTCGACACCATGATCCCGGGCAGTGCGGAGCGAATCCGCGCCGCCGCCGCCGACCTCGGGCCCCCGATCGTCCGCATCGTCCTCACCCACGCTCACGGCGACCACGTCGGCTCGGTCGACCAGCTCGTCGCGGCGCTGCCGGACGCCGAATTCTCGATCTCGCGCCGCGACGCGCGGTTCCTCGAGGGCGACAAGAGCCTCGACCCCGACGAGCCGAAGAGCAAGCTCAGCGGCGGCTATCCGAAACTCTCCTCCCGGCCGAGCCGCCTGCTCGAGCCCGGCAACCGGATCGGCTCGCTCGAGGCACACGCCTCGCCCGGCCACACCCCCGGCCACCTGTCGTTCCTCGACACCCGCGACGGGACGCTGATCGCCGGCGACGCCTACTCGACGCTCGGCGGGGTCGCGGTCACCCATCGCGCCTACTGGCGCTTTCCGCTGGTCGGAATGTCGACCTGGGACCCCGCGACGACGATCGGCTCGGCCCGGGCGCTGCGCGCGCTCGAGCCGACCCGGCTCGCGACCGGCCACGGGCCGGTCGTCGAGCGCCCGCTGCCGGCGATGGACGCGGCGCTGGCGAAGGCAGCCTCCTGATCTAAGCCTTCTCGACTGAGATCCACGCGGGCACTTGACAGCCCGGGGTGGCCCGCTACACTGGACGCCGGCTGCTTGGCACTCACGGCTTTAGAGTGCCAGCCGGAACTGGAATCGACCATCGGCATGCGCTTTTCAAGGCCTGTTACGGAGGTGAATGGATGACTCTTAAGCCGCTTGGCGATCGCCTGATCGTCAAGGCGATCGAGGAGGAGGAGACGACCGCAAGCGGGATCGTGCTCCCCGATACCGCGAAGGAGAAGCCCCAGAAGGGGAAGGTGCTGGCCGTCGGCGACGGCGCCTACGAGGACGGCGAGCGGCGCCCGCTCGACGTCGCCGAGGGGGACGAGGTCCTCTACTCGAAGTACGGCGGCACCGAGATCAAGGTCGACGGCGACGAGGTCCTCGTGCTCCGCGAGTCCGACGTCCTCGCCAAGGTCGTCTAGACCGACAGCTTCAGACAAGGAGGAAACGAACAGATGGCTCACAAGGAGCTCAAGTACGACGCGGAGGCGCGCGCAGCGCTTCAGGCCGGGGTCGACTCGGTGGCGAACGCCGTCAAGGTCACCCTCGGCCCGAAGGGCCGCTACGTGGTCCTCGACAAGAAGTTCGGCGCCCCGACGATCACCAACGACGGGGTGACGATCGCCCGTGAGATCGAGATCGAGGACGTCTTCGAGAACCAGGGCGCCCAGCTCGTCCGCGAGGTGGCGACCGCGACCAACGACGTCGCCGGCGACGGGACGACCACCGCGACGCTGCTGGCACAGACCATCGTCCACGCAGGCCAGCGCAACGTCGCCGCCGGCGCCAACCCGCTCGCGCTGCGGCGCGGGATCGAGAAGGCGGTCGACCAGGTCGTCGCCGAGCTGCGCGACAAGCAGTCGAAGGAGGTCGGCGGCAAGGACCAGATCGCCCGCGTCGCCGCGATCTCGGCCGCCGACGAGGAGATCGGCAACGTCATCGCCGACGCGATCGAGAAGGTCGGCAAGGACGGCGTGGTGAACGTCGAGGAGGGCCAGACCTTCGGGATGGAGCTCGAGTTCACCGAGGGGATGCAGTTCGACAAGGGCTACAT